>CAIMCT010000442.1 GCA_903839535.1 uncultured Desulfobacteraceae bacterium | reverse complement strand
GGCGAACACAAGATTCGCCCCTACGAAATAAACCTGGCCGAAACGATGATCAAGGCCGTATATTCTTTATTGGAAATCACCTAATCAAGAAATAAGATAATTGGATAGCCGTTTCGATGGGCTATCCCTGTAAGAAACTATCCCTTTATTGCATTTGTGTATCCGGGGCTGCAAATCGGGCACGACTGAAGTTGAAGCGGCTTTTCCAGACGGCAGGCATCCAGGAGTTCCTGGTTCTGCAGGATATCACGGGTTGACCCGTCAGCTTCAACCCTGCCTTTCTTGAGAACAATGGTGCGAGAGCATAAATCAAGCACCATATCCAGATCGTGAGTCGCCAGGATAATGGTGTGTTCGAAGGTTTTCAGAAGATGAATGAGCTGTCTTCTGGCCTTTGGGTCGAGATTGGACGTTGGCTCATCCATGACCAGAATGCTCGGGGACATGGATAGCACTGTTGCAATGGCCACCGATCTCTTTTCTCCTCCCGAAAGCCTGTAGGGTGGACGGTCCCTTAAATGAAGCATGCCCACCGTTGACAGCGCATGAACGACCCTTTCCTCTACGTCCTCAAGCGGAAGTCCCAGATTCAGGGGGCCAAATGCAACGTCTTCATGTACCGACGGCATGAAGAGCTGATCGTCCGGATCCTGAAAAACCATGCCGACCGTGCGCCGCACATGCTCCAGCGTTTTTCGGGTCAATGGAAAATCGCCGATGCGGACCGTTCCGGCTTCAGGAATGAGACAGCCGTTCAGGTGCAGCAGAATTGTGGATTTTCCGGCCCCATTCGCCCCAACGATAGCAACGGTTTCCCCGTGGGTGATTCGAAATGAAACCCCACGCAGGGCGGAATTGCCATCGGGATAGGTGTAATGCAGATCCTTGATTTCAACGATGTGGTGGCTCATCTGATCAACTCCGTAACCCTGTCGCCCATCCACTGGGGAATATCAACAAGCCGTATCAGGACAAACAGTGTGGACCACCCCAGGAGAAACGCAGCATCCAGTCTGTTGAAGGTCAACTGTCTAAAAATCCGGATTTCTCCATCAAACCCCCGACAGCGCATGGCCATGTGAATACGCTGAGCCCTGTCCAGGGCGCGCAGCAGGAGCTGTCCAATCATGGAAGTGAAGACATTAAAGCCCATTCCTCTTCCCTCAAAAGAGCGAAGCGCCCTGGCGCGTACTATGCGCGATGCCTCATCGACCAGCACAAAAATATAGCGGTACAAAAAAAGAAGTTGCACTGCAAAACTGTTGGGAGCACCCATTTTTTCCAGGGACATGCAGATTGACGCAAAGCCGGTGCTGGCAATCAGCGCAAGGACTGCGCCAACCGTCAGAACAAAGCGCAGCATGATGGATGCAAAAGAAACCCAGCCTCCGGATATGCCGACAGGCCCCAGGTTTATCAAAATTGTGCGGTCAATGATGGGATTAAACATGCCGATGAAAACAGCAAAAGGCGCAGCAATCAAGATTTTTTTTAGCAGATACACGAGCGGCAAATCTCCCATGGCAATCAGAACGATGGGATAGAGAAAAAACGGAATCAGCCCCGTAATTTCGTATTTACCAAAGGATACAACGCTGACGATGAAAAACGCTGTAGAAATTACTTTTGCCCGTGGATCCAGCCGATGGATAGGGCTTTGCTGGCAGGAAAGGCTGTCAAGGTAGCTGATATCCAGAAAAGATGATGCAATTTTCGCCATTATCTTTATCTATGCCGTTTTTTCAATGCAAAGCCGATGAAGCCGGCCAGCCCCATGGCCATTGTTCCCCCAACCATGCCGGACACGGAAGTTCCTGCACTAATAGCCGGCCAGGGTTCTTTCTTTTCCGGTGCCGCCGGGGATTCATTCTCGCCGGGTTTATCCGGCTCCGCTTTCATGAATCCGTAGTCCGGTAAAAATGCGGTCTTTTCCTGAAGCCTTGCAAAGAGCGAATGCAGCCCTTTTTCAGCAGGTTCGAGTTTTTCCTTTCCGGATGTATGGAACATGGACCACTCCAGACCGTCCGGGCGTTCCGAAGCAAACCAGGACAGAATGCCTCCTGTGAAAGCGGCAACCATAAGAAGTCCGACAAGTACATTTCCAATGGCAAGGCGCCCAACTGGCCGGGCTGTGCGGGCCATGTTCAGAATTTCGGGGCGCGCCTTCCAGATAAAGGACACCACTGCCGCAGTGACCAGCCCCTCGACAATACCTATGGCCAGATGGATGGGCTGCATCAGGAGCAGGAATGCGCCAAAGGGCAGCTCCGAGATTCCGGAAAACAGCGTCTCAAAAACGACGCCTAATGCTCCCATTTGCAGCCCCACTATGGAAGCCATGATGGCACCTGTCATAATGCTGCGCTGGGTAGTACTTTCGCCGGCGATTTGCTTGTAAATTATGGGATAGGCAATAAAACAGGGAAAAAAACCCAGGTTGAAAATATTGCATCCCAACGCCAGGAGTCCGCCATCCGCAAAAAACAAGGCTTGAACCGTGAGTACCGATGCCATGGTGATAAAGGCGGAATATGGCCCCAGCAAGATGGCCAGAATCATCCCTCCCCCAAGGTGGCCACTGGATCCGGTGGCAGGAATCGTGAAGTTGATCATCTGGGCCGCAAATATGAAAGCCCCCAGCACACCCATAAGTGGTGTCTGGCTGTCATCAAGGTTTTCTTTGAGTTTTTTGGCGCTGTAGAGGGTAAGGCCGACTGTTGCGGCCCACATTGCGCCGCCGACGGCGGGTGAAATCAGTGCATCTGCCATGTGCATGGAAAATCCTCCTCCAAATGAAAAAAGAAAATAATAAGAATAACTTCGGTACTCCAACTCCCATGTGATCTATTGATTTTCCTCAGCAAAAAAAAAGCCAAGTAAGCCCCAATAATGGTGCTACCTGGCCTTCATGACCCAACTATATGTTTTTTTCAGTGCCGTACCGCCAGAGCTTCATACCCTGTTTGTTGCTCATAAATACACAAGACATCCTTCTGAGTCAACCTGTTTTACCATCCGATTTTCTTTATCGTGAAAATACTTTTTGAACCACAGATAAGGTGATTTCCAATAAAGAATATGCGGCCTTGATCATAGTTTCTGCCAGCTGGGTTTATTTCGTAGGGGCGAATCTTGTATTC
>CAIMCT010000441.1 GCA_903839535.1 uncultured Desulfobacteraceae bacterium | reverse complement strand
GGCCAATGCCTTCGGCTCTGATTGGGCGCAGTTGGAGAGCGGCACCTTCCGCTTCCGTGACCCCTTGAACAAGGAGCGCCGCTTTATTCCTCTTCGGCTTGACGATTCACCTGTCAAAGGTTCTCTGGCGCAATTTCTCTTTATTGACTGGTTTTTGTCGGATCTTAAGCAGGAGTATGCTAAGCTTCTCGAAGCTTGCCGCCCTCCAACGAAGTCGATGGTGGTGAAAGCAGAGGACGCAAGTGAGCGGGTTGCAGAGAAGGTTATCCAGCTCGATTACAAGGACACGGGCATCAAAGCCTACGCTTTCAGTCCGGATGGGAAGCTTGCCCTCACCGGTGGGGATGACAAAACAGTGCGGTTGTGGGAGGTGGAGACAGGGCGGTGTCTGCGAATATTCGAAGGGCACAAGGACAGCATCTACAGTGTGGCGTGGACCACCGACGCGCAGAGAGCAGTTTCTGCATCCGACGACGGAACTGCGCGGTTGTGGGACGTGAAGATGGGCAAGTGCATCTGCGTCCTCAAAGGACACTCGGACCGTGTTCTCAACGTGGCTTGGAGTCCAGATGAGCGGCGCGTCCTCACCGGATCGATGGATGGAACTGTGCGCTTGTGGGACTCGGAATCGGGGCAATGTTTGCGCGTCTTGAAAGTCAAAGGTGTTGGAGTAGTTGGTGTTGCTTGGAGTTTGGACGAGAAAAGAATTCTCAGCGGCACATATAGCGGAAGAGAGATACCTGGTAATACGGGCGAGCTTTGGCTTTGGGATCTTGAGTCAGGTGAATGCCAGCGCAAATTCAAAGGGCACACAGGCTATGTACACTGCCCCGCCTTGAGCGCGGATCAGAAACGTGTTCTAACCTGCTCAGAAGACTCAACGGTGCGTCTGTGGGAGGTTGAGACTGGGCGCTGCCTACGTGTTTTTGAGGGGCACAATCAATGGGTTTGGAGGGTTACGTGGAATGCAAATCAACGCAATGCGCTTTCCTGTTCAGGAGATGGCACACTGCGGTTGTGGAATGTCGACGATGGGAAGTGTGTGCGCGTGCTGAAAGGACACGAGACCGATGTCAGGGGCCTTGCTTGGATTACAGACCAGCGCCATGCAATCTCGGGTGACTCCAGTGGAGGTATCCGCGTCTGGGACTTGTCTGAATTTGTCGCCGAGGCGCGAGTGAACTTGCAACAGAAAAATGGACACATTAAGAAGCCATAACTGTTATTTGTTGTTTATTGCGTAAAAACTCAACAGGCGATTTATACCCTAACGTTGAGTGTTTCCGTTTCCTGTTGTAAAATACTTCAATGTATTCAAACATGCTGTGTCGAGCTTCTTCCCGCGTTTGATAGTGTTCATTATACACCAATTCGGTTTTCAGGGTTTTGAAAAAACTTTCAGTAACGGCGTTATCATAACAGTTACCCCTGCCGCTCATACTCTGAATAAGACCGTGTTTCACAAGCCTCTTTCTAAACGATTTACTCGCATATTGGATACCTTGATCCGAGTGAATAACTACGCCTGGAGCCGGTCTACGGTGCATCACAGCCATATCCAGAGCTGGGTTCACCGTCGTCTCAGCCGTCATTCGCTTACTGAATGAGTGACCTATAATTTCACGATTGTACAGATCCATGATGACCGTCAAATAGAGCCATCCGCTGCCAGTCCAAACATACGTCAGATCACTCGTCCAGGCATCATTGATAAAATCGCCCACAAACACCTGATCCAGAAGGTTATGAGCAACAGGTTCCTTATGGTTTGAGTCTGTCGTGACCTTGAATTTTTTCGCCACTTTAGACCGAATCCCCATAGTTCGCATTAACCGGGCTGCCCTTGGCCTACTGCACGGAATGCCTTGTTCTTGCAGGCAAACGGCAATTCGGGGGCTACCGTAGATTTCACGATTCTCCTTATGGATTGTTTGGATTGCTTCCTTCACTATTCTCGTTTCTATACTACGGTTGCTTTCGGGACGCTGTGTCCACTGATAATATCCGCTGGCAGAGACATCCAAAACACGGCACATGGCTCTGACAGTGAATATTTTCTTGTAACCCTTTATAAAGCTATACTTTAAAAGGGTGTTCGTGAGAACACAGCGAGTGCTTTTTTTAATATATCTCGCTCCTCTGTAACTACTCGAAGTTCACGCTCCATCTTACGGAACCGTTCGTCTTCTGGATCTTTCAAATGCCCACTTCCGGGAAACGGCGCAGCCTTGTTTGCTGAATATTCCTTTTCCCACCGGCGCAGCAAATCAGCCCTGATTCCTAAACTGGCGGCTGTCTCCATGACGGATTTATTACTTCGCATCATCAGCTCAACGGCATCAACCTTAAACTCTTTGCTGTACTTCCTGCGGCCCTCATTGCCATTCTCTATCATTTCTCATATCTCCTTTTGGTTGAAGATATGACTTCTTACCCTGTCCATGAAAATATAGCAAGTTCAAGGAGCAACGTAATGAGTGGAAGTAACTATCTCTTTGACACAAATGCCGTCCTTTATTTTTTACATCAACCGAAAAAATTAGAAGATGATAAGTGAACTTGCAACAAAAAAATGGACACCCGGGCGGTCTGGCAGGGCATGGGCTATTGATTTTCACGTAAGATCTCCATTGCGCAGCTCGCTTGTTTCTGTCCTAAAAACCTCGACCCGCTCTTCAGCCCGACCAATTGTTGAGCATACCGTTGCCGCGTGGTATGATCTGAATCATTTAGCCGCAGGCCCGGAAGGGTTGAGTTTTATCTCGCTGTTTGACGACACCTCTGATGTCTGGACAGATGAGGACTTCAAGCTGGTAGAGCCATTATCAACAATTTCGCGTTGGTCACGCCCGGATGAGTTTGTCAATATTTTGACGGAAGTGGCGTGATGAGAGCTTCATTGATAAAAGCGTTTCCGCAGATTGATGTTCTCCGCCCCACATTTACCCCACGTCCAAACGCTCCAAAAGCGGTTGAAGATCAACTGGTTTGGGAATCATGCGCAAAATCTGCTTGCGAAGCTCACCTTCCTTCATCTGCCCAAGTTGTCTCCATCAAAATTCGTTGCCCAAGCGCTTCATAACGGCTCCACACTTCAGGAGCATGGGAGGTGATAATGAGCTGCCCGTGACGATCGGCCACCATCTTTTCGAGAGAGGCAATGAAACCTGCAACAAGAGAAGGGTGCAGATAGAGATCAGGCTCATCAATCAGAGCAATCCCGTTCTCCATCCAGCGGTTGATCAGATAGAGCTGAATCAACACCTGATGCTCTCCAGCGCTCAATTCATCAAGACTATGCGTCGTACCTGTCCCGTTCCTGATTTTCACCCTCAGCCGGTTTTCACCCAATTTGACATCAGTGAGAATCTCTTTGCCAGAAAGAAAAGAGTTCATGTCACGAATCAACTCATGGAAACGATGCAGTGAGAATGACTTCATGGCAAGTAAAGAGGCTTCAAGCTGCCCCTCCCACTGCTCCGTCACCCGGTAACTGGTCAGCCAGCGCTGTTGGAGGTTTTCCGATTTCAGCTCCCCTATTCCCCGGCGAGGAGAAACCCAACGCCGCTCTTCGGCATCAAGAAAAATCATGTTCGGCGATTCCCCTTTGTCAGCAGCAACCATCATTTTCTGACGCTCTTCAGTCCATCTGTCGAGCCATGCAAAATCTTTTGGCCCGAGAAGTTTACGTGTGCATAAGAAAAGCATTAATATACCTACAGTTTACTTGTATAAGCCAAGCCTTATAGATATATTTTAAGCGTAATCATTGGCAAGGAATGCAGCGTATTGGAAACAATAACGACTGTTTGAAATTTTAACGGGGTAAAGATAATAGAACCATGCCAAATAATTCAACAGGCAGTTATCGTTTCATTCAATATTTCTTATAGGAGTTTGTCTTTTATGACGGAATTATGGTTTACCTATGGGCCAAGTACTGATGATGAGCAGATAATTAAAGAAGCATTATTAGCAGGAGCAAGTGGATGTCGATTAACCTTTTCATTTGGGACAGCAGAACTACAAGAAAAAAGGGCACACACTGTTAAAAAAATAGCAAAAGAATTGAATAGAAATTGCTTTGTCATTGCTGATTTGGCTGGCGAAAAAGTAAGATTAGGAGATTTTAAATCAAGTAATATATTGATAGATAAAAATGAAAAAGTGATTTTCACT
>CAIMCT010000440.1 GCA_903839535.1 uncultured Desulfobacteraceae bacterium | reverse complement strand
TGAAAAAGGGGGATCGAGGGGGATTTTCAGGTGGATAGCCTCCTAAATCCCCCCTTGCCCCCCTTTTTCAAAGGGGGGAATCCTTTCGATTTTAGTTGTGATTAGCGGGCGCAAGAGCGTTCGATGAAATTTAAGAATGATACCAATCATTGATATTCTATTTGCAAACAAAATTTTCACTTTCCACAACATTTAAGAATGATACGAAAATACTGATATTCGCCGTTCAACTTATATCGCTATGCGAATATTACAAACAAGGAGGACAAATGAATCTGAAAATACTGAATCAAACCGACTGGAACAAGGCAAAGACAGCCCGCCTGCTTGGAATTAGTCGAAAGAACCCGTATGGGGTCGTTTCGAAATAGACAGCCCGCGAAAGGGCGCCAAATTCAGGAAGGAGTTAAAATGACAACTAAGATAATGTGTAAAGATTTTACAATGAAGATGGGGATCGTTTGGACGGTTGTGGTTATGCTGTTGGTCATACTGACAGGTAATCCCGTTTATGCCGCCTGTGACAGTGCCGGCTGCGTACCCATCGGAAGTGATCTGAACATGAAACTCTGTGTGGAATATCAGGCAAAAGCATACGAGTTCAAACTCGATTATGTTCCGGACAGTACGGCGCTTTTCTGGAAAATGGACAAAACGACATTCAGGGAGATTCAAGCCGCCTCCGGAAGCTGCAACCCTGTGGGCGACGATTTAAGCATAAAGGTATGCTGTGCCTATTTTCATACTTACAAATGCAGTTTCACGATGAAGTACACCGCATTTCCCGCCGATCCGGACGGATTGTACTGGACGATGGACTGGACATCTTTCAATGCGGTCGAGGGGGATCCGCTCACTTTCGAACAGTGGCACATCACGAACACCGGCCAGAAAGCCTTTTCCAAAAGTGCCGGAGCGCCGGGTGAAGACATGCGGATGACCCGCGCCATCGCCGATCAGCTCAGTGGGCTGGGTGTGATCATGGCCATCGTCGATTCGGGTCTTGAAATCGCCCATGAAGACATCTTTGCAAACATCATCCCCAACGGGTCATACAACTATATCAACAATACTACCGACCCGACCAACACTACCGAAACCGAAGGTGATCACGGCACCAGCGTTGCCGGGATTGCCGCGGCCATGTCCATGAACGGCAAGGGAGGCCGGGGGGTGGCGCCGCGGGTATCACTGAAAGGGTTCAATTACTCCGCAGCCCAGTCTAATAACAATTATATCGAATCAATGGGAGCACATGCCCGTTCAAAGGATGTGGATATTTTCAATGTGAGTTTGGGTGATGATGGCACACAATATTTTCCTCTGTCGGATACCTATAAAAAATTATATGACGAAACAGCCAAGAATCTTCGCGGTGAAAAAGGCGGAATCTATGTAAAATCTGCCGGAAATGAATTCAACGATGTTATGCGCGGAGCCTACAAATGTTCCGAGCACAATGGCGTAAAAGGGCTGACCTGCATGAATGCCGCAGCGGAAGAAGAAAACTCCCGACCGGAGGTTATCACCGTCGGAGCCTTCAATGCTTCAGGCGTCAAATCTTCATACTCGACAGCGGGATCGACACTCTGGGTTTCGACACCGGGGGGAGAAAAAGGAACAGCCTCACCGGCGATCATCACGATCGATCAGAGCGGCACCGAAAAGGGATACAGCCGTAGTGATGTCGATCCGAAATATTGGCCTTTCGACGCGGGTGATCCCTCCTACAATCCCAACTGCAATTACACCAACACGATGAACGGCACATCATCCGCCGCACCCAATGCATCGGGCGCCATCGCGCTGATCCTTCAGGCCAACCCGAACCTGTACCGCAGGGATGTCAAACACATCCTGGCAAAGACCGCCCGAAAAATCGATCCCGAATCGAAGGACTCGTTTGTCAGTGTCTCTATCAACGGTGAGAATTATCAGGCCAGTGAAGGGTGGATCACCAATAAGGCCGGATATCATTTCCACAACTGGTACGGTTTCGGTGCGGTGAATATCGATGATGCCGTCGCCATGGCCAGGACATACAAGGCAGGCAGTCTGCCGTCTATCCAGAACAAGAAGACATTCGACAGCGGTTTGACAACGCCCCTTGCGATCCCCGACAACAAGGCATCGGGGGTTGCCCGCACCATCGAAGTGTCGGAAGACCTGACGATTGAAAATATCTTCGTTCAACTGTCGATCACCCATCCGGATACATCCGAAGTGGGGATTGAACTCACATCTCCCAGTGGCACCCGAAGTATTCTGTTGAACATCCGCAGTTCGATCAAGGAGGGCCTGAACAAAGCAGTTGGCGTGATTTTGGGCAGCAATGCCTTTTACGGTGAAAAAACAAAAGGCACATGGACGTTGAAGGTGCTGGACAGTCTGCCGAACAATTCCGGAACGCTGGATTTATTCAAGTTGAACATCTTGGGCTATTAGGAGGTGAATCATGAACAATATTATCGATAGGACTGCAATATCCGGAAAATTCAGCCAAGCTGTCACTCTCTCCATCAGGATGAAGGGCATTTATTTCATGATGGGGCTATGGCTGATATGTGCAGGCATATTTGTTTCGCAGCCTGCATGGTGCCTGGACCCGGTGCAGCGGCAAGCGCTGGTGGCCTCCCTACCTCAGGGGGAAAAATTTGAAAACGATGGGTTTGCCTACGTCTGGCTGCCGACCCTCCGGGCCGAGAAAACCGGCGCGGGAAAAGATATGGCGGCAACGGAAGCCATCGAACAAAAAGGTCTGTTTTCGGTTTTCAAAAAGTCGCAGGCCGCTGCTCCCGCCATCCGGGCGGACAATGAATCGGCCACCGATGCACCGACCTATCCGGTGGTGTATAACCTGGAGATGAAATCCATCGGAATCCTTACCGGAAGGCTCTGGCTGAAGCTGAAAGACATGGCGGACGCACAGCCCCTGGCCGAGTCGTATCCCCTGTCTTTATCCTGGACGAACAACGAGATGGAGACGGCCTTTTACGACATACCGGAAAATGTGGATATTCAGGAACTGCGAAAACAGCTTCAGGCCGACGCCAGGGTCATGCGCGTCACGCTGGATATGGTGGATCGGATACGCAACCTCCGGTAAGGCAACTCAAAATGATAAATATCACAGATAGCGGTTGATGGGCACACAGCATCATCGTGTCCACTTTTATGGACAGGTATGGACTTCATGGACAAAATGGACTTTATGGTTTGACCATACCGCCCATGAAGTCCATCTTGTCCATTATAAAAATTATTAAGGAGGTTTCCTACAAAGAGCATCCCCACACGGAGATATTTTTCGCGTAGGGGCAACCCCCTGTGGTTGCCCTGAACTCCGTGCGCGCCGATTGTTCAGAGTTGGCCCGAAACGGGGCAGGCACAGGGGCCTGCCCCTACAATATGGGATTCATTATTGGAAATCACCTAAAAGAATCATGAATGAACGAAAGGATATTGATTGGATAAAGTGATCAGTTGGCAGTGGGCAACTGATCACTGCATTTTCACGGTAAACGCTCATGAATCATGCCTGGCTTCACCCCCAGACATGAAAATGATATCCGCTGGTTCCCAAGCTCCTGTTTGGGAACCGATGCCCACGAAGCTCATGCTTCGTGTCATTTACTGACGTTCAGAATGTTATAACGGGGGGAAGCTGGAGCTTCCCGGCCCGGGTTCCCAAGCGGGAGCTTGGGAACCAGCGAATGATGACATTCTTTTTCGTGTGTTTCGTGTGTTCCATGGTTAAGCATTTTTATGGGAAATAACAAAAGGAGGAGGAATCGCAATGAAAAGAGTTGTTACAGCGGGACTTGTCGTATGGATGGTGTTCATGATGGCCGGACAGGCAACCGCCGAATACAAGGCCAGGATAATGCTTGCAGGTACCGTAACCATGGAGCATCCTGTCATGATTGCCGCTCGAAATTTCGCGGATTTGATCAAGGAAAGGTCGAACGGTCGCATTGAAATTACACTTCACCCCGACTACGACAAGGGGGAGCGAAAAATGGCCGTTTATCTCCAGGAAGGCCGCATCGACATGACCATTATCTCCACGGGCCCCCTGGGTGACTTCAGCCCGTCGATAAGTATCCTGGATTTTCCATTCATGTTCCGGGATTTCAACCATGTGGACCAGGTCATGGACGGGCCCATCGGCAACAACTTGCTGAAAGACCTGGACAAAGCGAACATCACAGGCCTCGCCTTCTGGGAAAGCGGCTTTCGGCACCTGACCAACTCCAAACGTCCGATAAAAAATGTCGAAGATGCAAAGGGACTGAGCATCCGCACGATGGAAAACAAGGTTCATATGGCATCGTGGAAGGCGGCCGGCCTCGATCCCACGCCAATATCCTATAGTGAGCTATATCGTGCCTTGCAGCAGAATATCGTGGATTGCAAGGAAAATCCTGTCGCCACCTTTTACAACACCAAATTCTGGGAAACCGGTCAAAAGCACTTTTCGCTTACCTCACATGTTTATTCGCCGGCCCCTATTTTGATGAACAAAAAGCTCTTTGACGCCATGCCCGAAAAAGATCAGGAGATGTTTCGAAATACCGCCAGGGAAGTTGCCCGATTTCAGCGAAAGATCGCCCGCGATGCGGAAGCGGCCAAACTTCAGGAAATTGAGGAAAAAGGGGTTGTCGTGGTGCGTGATGTAAACCGTGAGAGTTTTAAAAAAGCCATGTCGCCTGTCTATGGTGAATTTGGCGCGCAGTTCCCAAAGGCTGAGATCGATGCGATCATGGATGTAAAATAAAATATTGCATGGTGCCGGATATGGCGGCGGTTCCTGTCAGCGGAGCGCTGGTGGATGCGATGTTGCGGATGTTGCCGAGTCCCGGCGCACTCATCCCCGATGAGCTGATGAAGGCTTTGCATGAGTGTGGGCTGGCTGTGCGGACCAAAGATTCTGAAAAGGAATCGACCGATCCACCAGCGGCAGGGGAGATGTCTGCTTCTTCCGACCTTCCGGTGGTCAACATCGCCCTGTTTCTCACTTCACGGTTGGTGTCGGCTGAATGAAGACGACAAAAACTATGTGCGGGAGCAGGTCAACCAGATAGACTCGCACCTGCGAAATTGAAACGGGATATCTTTACAATACAATATCCTCGACAAAGCATGACAACTCATTATAGGAAAGGAGAAAAAAATGGAAACAGCAGAAAATCCAATGCAGAAAATCATCACCCGGTGCTGGGAGGATGAGGAATTCAAAAAGAGATTGATGGCTGATCCGGCAAAAATTCTCGGTGCCGAAGGGGTGAGTG
>CAIMCT010000439.1 GCA_903839535.1 uncultured Desulfobacteraceae bacterium | reverse complement strand
TTTCGATAGGGCGAATACAAGATTCGCCCCTACTATTGCCTGATGGCGACGATACACGGATAAATGCCTGGCCAACGATGATCAATGCATAGAAAAAATCTGATTCAGACAATGGTATATTATTTGTTGGATATCACCTAACTTCTGTCATCCCCCAAAAGATGCTTCAGGAATTTCCACAGCGGCACCGCAGGAGTTCATGATGGCCTTCATCTTTCCGTAGGTTACGGGAAGTACCGACTGAATGAAATATTCGGCGCTTCTTACCTGACCTTCATAAAATGCCGCATTCTTGTTCTTTTCGGCTGCTATCCGACGTGCTTCAGGATCAAAGCCGCCAGCCAGCTTTTCCAGAGCCGGCGCGGCAACCGATGCCCGCCACAGAAGCATCCATGCCATCACTACATCACCAGCGACATCAAGGAAGGGATGCGCATGGGCAAAGGCGGTCATAACCTGGGCGGACATGGCTGTTGCACCCAGATGCATGGCAACCTCGCCAAGCTTGTTAACCGCGGCTTCCAGTTTTACAGCGTACGCCTCGATGCCCGCAATTTCTTTTGCCGCAGCAATGGTTTTCTGCATTTCTCCGAAAAGATCCATGACCGGTTTTCCTTTTTTCATTCCGAGCTTTCTGCCCAGAAGGTCCATGGCCTGAATGCCGTTAGTACCCTCATATATCATGGTGATGCGGCAATCTCGCATGAGCTGTTCCATCGGGTATTCCTTGATGTAGCCGTAACCGCCATAAACCTGAACGCCGTGGCTGCAGACTTCAAAGGCTTTGTCTGTGATATATCCTTTTGCAATCGGGGTCAGTATTTCGACCAGACCATGGTACTTGGCTTTTTCATTTTCATCGTCCGTGGTGGCGATCTTGTCCGAACAGAACCCCACATAGTACAGGATGCTTCTCATGCCTTCCACATAGGATTTCATGATCATGAGCTGACGCCGAACATCCGGGTGCTGAATGATCGGCACAGAAGGTGCGGCTTCATTCATGGACTGAAGCAGATTCTTGCCCTGTTTTCTTTCTCTGGCATAGTTCAATGCATTCATATAGGAAGAAGATGCGCAACTGAAGCCCTGAAGTCCCACAAGAAGCCGGGCTTCGTTCATCATCAGAAACATGGCCTTCATGCCTTTGTTCTCTTCGCCAAGAAGCGTTCCCCTGCACTTTCCCTTTCCACCAAGGGTCAGGGAACATGTTGAATTGCCATGAATCCCCATTTTCTCCTCAATCCCGGTACAGACAACATCGTTGAATTCTCCCATACTGCCATCATCATTGACCCTGATTTTTGGCACCAGGAACAACGATATACCTTTGGTACCGGCAGGTGCGCCCACAATTCGGGCAAGAACCGGATGAATAATGTTATCCACCAGGTTGTGTTCACCGCCGGAGATAAAAATTTTGGCACCGGTAATGGAGTAGGTTCCGTCATCATTTTTGACTGCGGTTGTGGTAAGTGCGCCAACATCTGATCCGGCCTCAGACTCGGTCAGGAGCATGGTTCCCGCCCATTCGCCTGTGTACATTTTTTTCAGAAACAGTTTTTTCTGCTTCTCTGTCCCGAATTCCTCAACCAATTTTCCGGCACCATGGGTCAGTCCGGGATACATCATAAAGGCAAAATTACCGCCAACCAGATAATCACCGGCGGCAAGAGACACGGTTCTGGGCATTCCCTGCCCTCCCCACTCCTGATCTTCAGGCATCGCCACCCATTCGCCGGCCTTGACCAGATCATACACCCGATGAAAGGATTCAGGAACAGTAACCACACCATTTTCCAGTTTACAACCTTCTTCATCTCCGATCTTCTGGGTGGGAAGCACTTCCTTTATGGCAAGATTTCTGGCTTCTGATATGATCATGTCAACCGTCTTTTTATTGAAGTCGGCAAATTTTTCATGTTTGCTTAGTTCTTCTACATGAAGCTGTTCAAAAAGAACAAAATCCACATCTCTTCGGTCTGCAATAAGTTGTGCCATGTATGTTTCTCCTTATGGGGGGTTATGAAAATTATGAATTATGAATTATGAATGTACTGAAAATATGATCGTATCTTTCATGCACGGGCGATGACCGGCGAACTTACGCGGTTATTTTGTACTGCCTATACCTCTGATAAATAAATCAATTAACGGATCTGTCATGGATACCAGATCGTATTTGCCGCCGGAGTGCAGCCAGTGATTGATGGTTTCATCCACAGCCCCCACGATAAATCGTTTGACAAGGCTGAGGTAAAGATCCTTTCTCATGCTGCCGTCCGCCTGACCCTGCTCCACAATTTCGGATACGATATCCAGATACATCTTGGACATGTCACGAATCTGGGGTTCTGCGGATCGGCTGTTCTGATGCATTTCAGCCTGATAAACAATGGCCATGTTCTTGTCACGCTGAAATTCATCCAGATGCCGACGGACAAGATTTCGAAGCTTTTCAACCGCATTTTCCGACTTTGACACTTCTTCCCGAAACAGATCAAATACCTGCTTGGCCTTGTAGGAAAAAAACTGAACCAGGATGTCATCCTTGTTTTTAAAGTAGAGGTAGATTGTTCCATCGGCCACACCCGCTTCTCTGGCAATCTGGGATATTGTGGACTGATAGAATCCCTGCTCAGCAAATACCCCGACTGCTGCTTCGAGGATACGTTGATATTTGTCATTGTTTTTATCTCGAGTACTGATAACAGCCTCCTTGCAATACCGACAAGATCATGAATGAGTATTCATTCATTTAGCAAAACATGGCTTAAATAGTCAAGTAAAATGTAATATTAAACAAAATGGTTTATATCTTAATGAATGATCCATCATTAAGATGAACGAATTCCGGATTTTACTTGACACAATGACGGGTAGTTTCATATAGTTGCATAAAAGACAGAGAATAGAGACAGTTTTTTCTGTCATCGGTCGGACACGTCGTCTGTTACCGGCCATCTGACCCATGACCCCTAATTTTTCGCTCAAATTTCATGAAAGGACTTTCTCATGGCTGTCAAAATCATCATCAGTCGAATTGTTCCCAAGGGCAAAACAAAGCTGTTGACACCGCTTTTGAGAAAACTCAGAGCACTTGCCATGAATCATTCCGGATATATTTACGGTGAAACCCTGCGATGTGTGAACGATCCTCAGGAATTTCTGGTCATCAGTTCATGGCGGTCGGAAAAGGACTGGGATACTTGGCTCCATCACCCTGAAAGAGCGGAGATTCAGGGTCAGATTGATGTGTTGCTCGGCAAAAAAACCGAATATCGAATATATACGAATATATGATGCAAAAAAAACTGTTTTGTCCGTACTGCGGCTCGCGACTGAGTGAAAAATTTTATGAAAACCGGAACCGGCTGTTCTGCAGCCATTGTAATGGTCCGATTTATGAAAATCCTGTCCCTGCGACCTGCTTGGTCGTAATAGACGACAAAGGATGGGTTCTTCTGGTTCAAAGAAGCGTTGACCCTCAAAAGGGGCTGTGGTGTCTTCCCGGCGGCTTCATTGAACTGGGCGAGTCGCCGGAAATTGCTGCACTTAGAGAGCTTTACGAAGAAACCGGGCTAACTGGCCAGATTCATAAACCTCTGGGCGTTATGACCAACCCCAGCCAGTTGTACGATTCGGTCCTGCTGGTGGGTTACTGGATCAAAGTATATTCCGGTAATCTTATTGCGGGTGATGATGCTTGTGATGCTGCGTATTTCCCCCCCGACAGCCTGCCGGAGATCGCTTTTGAAAGTCATTTGAAGTTTATACGGGGTATAACAGCAGCTTCTTCTTGATGAGATAAACTTCATCTTGGGAATGATTCCCTTTTTCTCCAAAAGGGAATAACTTTTATAATGGGTCTTAAACAATCATGCATATTCCAGCTTACCAAATCCACAATGTTCTGAATACCTATAGCCTTCAGCTTTTCAAAGCCGGGACTGTATCTCTGCATGCTGATTCCGATTCGGATCCGTTTGCCAACAGAATGTCGCTGGAAACCAGGCGCACTGCTGTGATTGATAAAGTTGCCTCAGAAATCGTTCAGCGCATTACCCGCATGGATGCTTTGGCCGCCAGGTACATCGTCCCTTCGCCGGTTCCAGCCGACAGAACGGATGCCATGCGTACGGAAATTCGAAACAAACAGTTCGTGTTCAATACCTTGGATATCCACAATATCAAAACGTCCCGAACCCTTTCCATCGAAGATTCGATTTTTTTTATCAAAAGAGACCCGCCCTGATTTATGCCAACACACAGCAACGAAGTTCTCTTGATGTACACAAACTGCAGTTTAATGCAATTCCCTTGATTAAAGGACAGAATCTATGAAATTTCCGATTGCGCTCGACAATTATATCCCTGTTCGATTTTCTCTTTCCCAGTCTCAAATGCTTCCGAATCAAAAAGAGCAGCTTGGCCGAAACATTAAGCTCGTCAGGAACAGCATTGTTTTCATAACGGCTTATGCCAATGCGAAAGGTCTTGGAGGCCATACCGGCGGCGCTTTTGACATTGTTCCGGAATTTCTGATAATTGATGGCTTCATCAAAGGCGGTGACTATGTTTATCCGGTTTTTTTTGATGAAGCCGGTCATCGGGTGGCCATTCAGTATGTCATGTCGGCTATAACCGGTCTTATGCCGCCAGAAGCGCTTCTCCACTACCGGGAATTTGACAAAGGGATCTATGGTCACCCCGAACGTAATGATAACAAGGGGATTTTCTTCAGCTCCGGCAGACTTGGGCATATGTGGAGCTATGTCAACGGAATTGCAGCAGCCAATCCCCACAAATCGGTCATTATGTTTGGCAGCGACGGGTCCCAGCAGGAGGGCGGGGATGCCGAAGCCGCGCGTTATGCCGTAGCCCAGGGACTGAATGTCAAACTGCTGATTGACGACAATGACGTGACCATTGCCGGACATCCCAGCAACTACATGAAGGGATTTGATGTTTTAAAAACCCTGAGAGGACACGGTCTTTCCGTTGATTCCGGAAACGGGGAAGATGTGGATGCCCTGTTTGAAAGAATCAGGAAAGCGCTGACCACCAGCGGCCCGTGTGCCCTCGTCAACCGTCGTAAAATGGCCCCAGGGATTCACGGCATCGAAGGACTGCCCAAAGGGCATGATGTGATTCCGGTAAATCTTGCCATTTCCTACCTCAAGCGAAATGGGTATGACGAAGCCGTGAAAATTCTGGAGACTCCTCTGCCCAAGCCAAAAACTGTGACGTACAAAGGCAGCACCCCCGAACAGGCCAAAAACAGGGATGATTTCGGTAAATATATCTGCGAGATTCTGAAAAACATGCGGGACAGAAAAGAACGGGTGATTGTTGTGGATTCTGATTTGGAAGGGTCATGCGGCCTTCACCATATCCGCAAAGCCTATCCGGAAGTCTATGTTCATGGCGGCATCATGGAGCGAAATAATTTTTCCGTAGCAGCAGGATTTGGAGCCACAGCAGGCAAACAGGGTATATTCGCAACATTTTCTGCGTTTCTGGAGATGGTGATTTCCGAAATCACCATGGCCAGATTGAACCGCGCCAATGTGCTGGCGCATTTTTCTCATGCCGGGGTGGACGACATGGCCGATAATACCTGTCATTTCGGAATCAACGCCTTCTTTGCCGATAACGGCCTTCTGGAAAACGATAAAACACGGCTCTACTATCCTGCAGACAGCCTTCAACTGAAAGCCGTTCTTTCATCGATATTTTTTGAAATGGGGCTTCGATTTGTTTTTTCAACCCGATCCGGCACTCCATTTATTTTGAGCCCGAACGGAAAGCGTTTTTTTGAAGATGGATACACATTCATTCCCGGCAAGGACGACCTGATCAGGGAAGGCGGCGACGCATACATTGTCACCTACGGCGAAATGCTTTACCGATGTCTGGATATTGTCGAGGATCTCAAAACAGAGGGAATGTCGATTGGTCTGATCAATAAAACCACCCTGAACGTGATTGATGAAGACATGCTTAAGAGGATCGGCTCAAGCAAAGCGATTCTTGTGGTTGAAACACAGAATGTCAAGACCGGCCTTGGGGCCAGAATGGGAACCTGGCTTCTGGAAAGAGGCTATCATCCCCGATTTGCCTGCATGGGAACCCACAAAGAAGGCCATGGCGGCCTCTCTGAACAGATTCCATATCAGGGAATGGACAAAGACACCATTCGCTCCCGGATCATCGCACTGATAAAATAAGCGGTAGAAGGGTATATATTGGTTATTACAGGGCTTACGGGCGGCATCGCATCCGGGAAATCAACGGTGTCCGCTTTTTTAAAAGATGCCGGAGCCATCATTGTGGATGCGGATAAAATCGCCCGCGAAGTGGTCCGGAAAGGGCTGCCAGCGTGGCAGGATATCGTCAACACCTTTGGCCAGTCGATTCTGCTGCCGGACGGAGAAATCAATCGAATCCTTCTGGGAGATGTCATCTTTAATGACCCGGCCCAAAAGCAAGTCCTGAATCAGATCGTCCACCCGTGGGTTTTTGCGGAAACTGCAACCCGCATGACTGAAATTGAAAAAAAAAAGCTGAATGCAGTAGTGATTCTGGATGTGCCGCTTCTGATCGAATCAGGCATGGACACCGGTCTTTCAGATATCATCGTGGTCTATGTTCCGGAGCAAGTCCAGTTTCAGAGGCTGATGACCAGAGATGCACTGACGCAGAAACAGGCCCTGGCGCGAATTCGATCTCAACTGTCCATCGAAGAAAAAAAGAAGCGCGCCACAATCGTCATTGACAACAGCAACAGCCTTGAAAATACCCGGAGCATTTCATTAACCGTATATCAGCACTTGAAAGAAAAAATCACCCGACAGGAAATATCATGAAAAGCATCACTATCGCAGCCATAATTGGCTTCTGTCTGGGATCTGCAGGGTATATTATTTTTCGGTTTTGGCTTTTGCCAATCAGGCGATATCAGCAGATCAAAGATCAGATTGCAGAGAGCATTCGTGACCATGAACTCAAACTGTCCAACGAAAAGACCTTTAAGCTTTCGCCCGACCAGTCAAAAATCTGCTACAAGCAAGCGGTTGCGCTTACAGACAGCTACTATGACGACCTGCCCCACTGGTATCGCATGGTTCTTAATAACCGAAAGGAATATCCGGAAAGCGCATCCAAAAACCTTAAGGCGTTAGCATCCAATAATAGAAACCCTGATCATGCCCGCAGTCGCATATATAACATCAAAAATAATCTCAATCTATCTCAGGCGCAGGCAAAAGGCTAATGGGAACTCCGGCTTTCCGGATACTGAAGCCCGAATTCTGACTCCTGTTCACCCCAAACCATTTCAAAAGGATATAGTCATGCAACGTACATTATCAATTATTAAACCCGATGGGGTTTCCCGCAACCTTATAGGCAATGTGATTCAGAAACTGGAAAAATCCGGACTAAAAATCATCGCCATGAAAATGCTGCAGATGACCCCGGCCCAGGCTCAAGGATTTTACGCCGTTCATAAGGAAAGGCCTTTTTTTGCCAGTCTGACGGAATTCATGTGTTCAGGGCCTGCTGTGGTAATGGTTCTTGAAGGAGAAAACGCCATTTCAATATACCGGGATCTGATGGGCGCAACCAATTTCAAGGATGCTGCTGAAGGAACCATCCGCAGAGAGTTTGCGACAGATATTGAAAAAAACGTGGTTCATGGCTCGGACTCACCTGAATCCGCGTGCTTTGAGATTGGCTATTTTTTTAACAGCTTTGAAATTGTTAAGGCATAGCGGAGACTGTACAATAGCATAAACTGCACTTTTCAATTCACCGCAAAGGCGCAAAGGACGCAAAGAAGACAACGCTCTTGTGGCGGCTAATTCCATTGAATATTTTCTTTGCGATCTTTGCGCCTTTGCGGTGAATAAAAACTCAGTAATCATCTGACTTATGAAATCATCCACCGAACGTATTTGTTTAGATCACATCACCATCGTCCTTCAACGACCCCGTTTTCCGGAAAATATCGGGGCCGCCGCCAGAGCCATGCGTAACATGGGCATTCGCCGCATGATCGTAGTTGAACCGGAAAACTATGATATTTCCAGGGTACTCAAAATGGCAACCCATGTGGCTGCCGACGTTGTGCAAGAGATACAGATCGCCCATGATCTTAGGGGAGCACTGTCCCCGTTTCACCTGGTTGTTGGAACCACCGCACGTCTGGGCGGAGAGCGGGAAGTGGTTCAATCCCCTTCCCACATTGCCTTCCGTCTGATATCTCTCTCTCAGGAAAACACCATCGCCATTGTTTTCGGACCCGAAGACAGGGGTCTTTCCAACGAAGACCTTCGACTCTGCCACGAGCTGGTCAATATTCCAACCGCAGAATTCTCTTCACTGAATCTGGCCCAGGCTGTCATGGTCATCTGTTACGAGCTGTTTACTGCAGGCAGGCCTTTGATGGAGCAAAACATTCCCCGACTGGCTACACGCCATGAACTGGATGGCATGTATGATCAACTTCGGGACATCCTGGTCCGGATCAACTACATCAACCCGGAAAACCCTGACTACTGGATGAACAAGATTCGGCGTTTTTTTACCCGCCTGCAACTGAAAGCCGGAGAAGTCAGCATTATCCGGGGAGTCTGCCGACAGATTGACTGGTATGGAAAAAAACGCCACGAATGCCGCAACGATGGATGCGGCATTGATTCGCCGAATTAATGGCATCTGCGTAGGCGTTCAGACCCCGCCCACTTTTTTAGGATCAGGATCGAAAAATAAAATAGACTGCCCCCATCAGACAAAACCCCGCCCACAGAAAGTCCAGCTTAAGAGGCTGATTCATATAGAGAACGGTAAACGGCACAAAAATCGACAGGGTAATGACTTCCTGCATGATTTTTAATTGCGGCAAACTGAGTGTTGTATAGCCGATACGATTGGCGGGAACCTGAATCAAATATTCAAAGAGCGCAATTCCCCAGCTTGCCAGCGCAGCAACATACCATTTGTTCCCGGAGAAATTTTTCAAGTGCCCGTACCAGGCGAATGTCATAAAAAGATTTGATAGAATCAATAAAAATGTGGTTTGAATAAAAATTGACATAAGTGATCTTCTTTAGCAGATAATAAGAGCAACTGTGTTCAAAATCGCTCGATCAGTTTATCTATCAGAAACGTGCTTTCCCTCATAGCCTGTTCGCCAAAAGGGCCAAACCATTCTGCGATCTTTTGAAATTCCTCCTCAAATAAACATTTGTTCTCGTTTTCCAGCATTTCAAGATTATCATGGAGGGACATGATATAATCCTTAAGTAGGTTCCGTCGCTGTTCGGATGCAAAAATGATCTCGGAATACAGGGATGAGTCTTGGGCAAACAACCGGCCCACCATCCCCAATTCCAGGCGGTAAATGGGGCTGGAAAACTCCAGTGTTCTGGAAAGGGAAATGCGTCTTCTTCTTAGGAACTGACCGAATGCGAAGGTGGCGAAATGTCGAAGAGCCTGAACAATTCCCATAATGTCATCATGCTCCACGGCATCGGACTGGACAACAACGGCGCCCCATGTCACGAACTGATCCAGAACCCACTGGCAGGCATCGTCATTCCGTCCAGGAGTCGCCACGATGATCTGTTTGTCCAGACAGGATGTGGTCGGCCCGAATAATGGGTGAAGACCAATAACCGGCCCGACATGGACTTTTAACATTTCTTCCAGTGGCTTCTCCTTGATGCTGGTGATATCGCAAAGAACCGCTTTTACCGGCATAAAGGGGGCGATGTTTCGAATGACCTCGCAGGAAACGTCAATGGGGACACTGACCACTGCAAGGTCTATTCCATCGCACAACTGGCCCGCATCCGGCCAGTTATCCTTGTCCAGGATGCGGACCTGATATCCGGCCCGGCAAAAACACTCCTGAAAATAGCGCCCCATGCCTCCTTTTCCGCCCACAAGAAGGACAATCCCACCAGCGCGAACCGATTTAAGAGCCATGCTGCTGGTTTGCAAAACGCGGGACCGGCGAATTATGGTGCGGTAGATTTCTTCGATGAAATCCGGGTTTAGCCCAATTTTGGCCGCCTGCTGTCGGCGTATAAAAACCAGATCTTCCTCGCGAGCTGGATGATAAACCTGAAGGTTGTGCAATTTTTTAAGCGCCGCCACATGGCCCACAACATGCTGTCGGTCAGCAAGCAGGGAGACAATTTGTGCGTCTATGGCATCAATCTTCTGTCGCAGGTCGGAAAGAGCCTGATCGACAGCGGGACTTTGAATATCATCTTTCTTCCCGGAAAAGCCTTTTTCGCCTTCTACGGGATGTATTTCGGATTCGGGTTTTTTTTTCTCCATTATAGTTTAACGATTGCCTCCGATCAGGTTTCCCAGGGTTCCCAGCACAGAGCTTTCCTCGGAGCTGCCCCCGCGCTGGGGCGCAGCACGCAACATTCTTCCGGCCAGTCTCGAAAAAGGAAGTGATTGAAGCCAAATTTTTCCCGGCCCTTGAAGAACAGCGAAAAAGAATCCCTCACCACCAAAGAGTGCTGTCTTGATGTTTCCGGTCTGCTGTATATCAAATTGTACGCTGGGTTCAAACGCAACAATGCACCCGGTATCCACATGAAGGCTTTCCCCTGCGGAAAGCCTGCGTTCCATGACCGTGCCGCCTGCATGGATAAAAACCATGCCGTTTCCCTCCAGTTTTTGCATGATGAAGCCTTCGCCGCCAAAAAGGCCGGTCAGGATTTTGCGCTGGAAATAAATGCTGATACTAACCCCTTTGGCGGCGCACAAATAGCTGTCTTTCTGGCAGATCAGGCATCCCCCTACGTCTAAAAGCTTTATCGGAAGGATGTTTCCGGGATACGGTGCGCCAAAAGCGACATGGGCCTTTCCTCTCCCGGTATGGGTAAAAACCGTCATAAACAGACTCTCGCCGGTCAAGAGGCGTTTTCCAGCGCCAAGTAGTTTATCCATGAAGCTGCCGCTCATGCTGGAGCTGGAACCATCCCCAAAAATGGTTTCCATCTGAACCATACTGTCCTTGTACATCATGGCCCCGGCTTCAGCCACGGCGCTTTCTCCTGGGTCCAGCTCAATTTCAACAAACTGCATTTCCGAGCCAAGAATTTTGTAGTCGATTTCATCAGCCTGTCTTCTATCGCCAAAAGGAGGCGGGTTCATCGCAAACATCGCCGAAGCTTGAAGCTCGGAAACCTGTAATATCGGAACCCACGAGGCGAATCCTTCCCGCCACGCATGACCGTTGGAATTCCTTTGAACCTGCTGAATCGCCTGTTCGGTTTCCATCGGACCCATCTGTTGACCGTCGTAACTTAGATACCACTGTGACATTGTAACCTCCGTCTAACCCTTCATTTTTCTTTTCCTGTAGATTTGCCTTTAGCGCCCTTGAAGACCGACCGACATTAGACTTTCAACGGCCATAACCTGAGCTTTTTCTCCTGCAGCCTTCCCCAGTTGAGGGAGGGAGCTAATGGAAAGCGAAGGTAGAGCCGGCATCCTGCCGGCTGCTGCAGCCGACAAGATGCCGACTCTACGGCGAAAGATCATGCCCGTTCGAAGTATATCCATGCAAATTGACGAATCAAAATTCAGGGATTATCACATTTTCAAAGACGTATTATAATAAAGAAAAGTTGTCAACAAACAAATTATCATATTGGACAGCACGATACAGGTTGTCTTTCTCTTCTGGCACCACAACCAGTTCTGTCATGATGCTATCTCAGATGGCCCAGCCTGCCGCTGTTTTTACTTGATTTAATCGCATATTCGGGATAAATCACCCACGAATCCATAAATATTTCAATTTAATACCTGCTCTATCACAGATATCGCACAAAGGGGGGGGGACTTTTTCAGCATGACCATTGGTGTTTGTATCACTGCTCATGACGATCAGCATTGCCTATTTTTTCTTTGGCTCCAAACCACAGGCCCCGTAATCTGCGATCAATAAACCCTATTGGAGGATGCAAATGCCCATACGACAGGCTGAGAGATCTTTTGGCCGTAAAGTGCTTATTATCGGTTCAGGCCCCATTATAATCGGACAGGCCTGTGAATTTGACTATTCCGGGACCCAGGCCTGCAAGGCCCTTCGATCCATGGGATATAAGATTGTTCTGGTGAATTCCAATCCCGCAACCATCATGACCGATCCCGGCATGGCGGACGTAACCTATATTGAGCCGTTGAATGTCAACGTCCTCACCGAGATCATCGCCAAGGAACGACCAGATGCGTTGCTGCCCAACCTGGGTGGACAGACGGCGCTGAATCTGGCCTCCGAGCTTTTTACCAGCGGCGTTCTCACCGAATACGGGGTCAAAGTCATCGGGGTCAATATTGATGCCATTGAGCGGGGCGAGGATCGAACGGCGTTCAAGGAAACCATGAATCGTCTGGGCATCGAGATGCCCCGCAGCCAGGCGGTGAATACGGTTGAGGATGCGGAAAAAACAGCCGAAAAACTTGGCTATCCGGTGGTGATCAGACCGGCTTATACCATGGGCGGGACCGGCGGCGGTATGGTTTACAATGTCGAAGAGCTTCAGATCATTGCGGCGCGCGGCCTTGCAGCCAGCCGGGTTCATCAGATTCTGGTGGAGGAATCAGTTCTTGGCTGGGAAGAACTGGAGCTGGAAGTGGTTCGGGATGCCAAAAATCAGATGATTACCGTCTGCTTTATTGAGAATGTGGATGCCATGGGCATTCATACCGGCGACAGCTTTTGCACTGCCCCCATGTTGACCATCTCGCCAGATCTTCAGAAGCGGCTTCAGGATTATTCGTACCGGATTGTCGAAGCCATCGAGGTAATCGGCGGCACCAATGTTCAGTTCGCCCATGATCCCAAAACCGGAAGGGTGGTAGTGATTGAGATCAACCCCAGAACCTCCCGATCTTCGGCCCTGGCTTCAAAAGCCACCGGATTTCCGATCGCCCAGGTGTCATCGCTTCTGGCCGGAGGAATGACCCTGGATGAAATTCCTTACTGGAGAGACGGAACCCTTGAAAAATATACACCTTCCGGCGACTATGTGGTGGTCAAGTTCGCAAGGTGGGCGTTTGAAAAATTTCCCGGTGTCGAAGATAAGCTTGGCACCCAGATGCGGGCAGTGGGCGAAGTGATGAGCATCGGGAAGAATTACAAGGAAGCCCTTCAAAAAGCCATTCGTTCTCTTGAAATAGGTCGTTATGGACTGGGGTTCGCCAAGGATTTTCATCAGCAGCCCCTGAACAGCCTGATGGCTATGCTTGGAACGCCATCCAGCGAACGTCAGTTTATTCTCTACGAAGCGATTCGAAAAGGCGCAGATTTAAACACCCTTTACGAAAGAACGCACATCAAGCCATGGTTCCTTCAGCAAATGAAGGAACTGGTGGAGTTTGAAAATGAAATCCTGATGCACAAAGGAAAGGCTCTGCCGGATGATCTGCTGATCCGTGCCAAAAAGGACGGGTTCGCCGATAAATATCTGGCAAAAATTCTGGAGATTTCCGAAGAGAAGCTACGCGCTCAGCGAAAAGCCGTTGGCATGGTCGAGGCATGGGAAGCGGTTCCAGTCAGCGGCGTGGAAAATGCCGCGTATTATTTTTCCACCTATAATGCGCCGGACAGCGTGCCAGTCAGCAACCGAGGGAAGATCATGGTGCTTGGCGGCGGGCCCAACCGCATCGGGCAGGGAATCGAATTTGACTATTGCTGCGTCCATGCCGCGCTGGCCATACGGGATGCCGGCTTTGAATCCATCATGGTCAACTGCAACCCCGAAACCGTATCCACAGATTACGACACCTCCGACAAGCTCTATTTTGAACCGCTGACGGTTGAAGATGTCCTCAGCATTTATGAAAAAGAGCGTCCCGAAGGTGTGATCGTCCAGTTCGGCGGACAGACTCCCCTGAACATTGCCGGCGAACTGGCGGCCGCCGGTGTGAAAATCCTGGGAACTAGCCCCGAAACTATTGATCTGGCCGAAGACCGTGAGCGTTTCAGCCAGATAATGCGACGCATGGCCATTCCTCAGCCCGAATCCGGATTGGCCAGAACCGCGGATGAGGCATTGGCCATTGCCGCAGCCATTCAATATCCGCTGATCGTGCGTCCTTCTTATGTTTTGGGCGGACGGGCCATGGAAATCGTTCATGATGAGGAAATGCTGCGGCATTATATGAAGTTTGCAGTGGATGTTTCGCCGGAGCGGCCCATCTATATCGATAAATTTCTCGATAATGCTATCGAGGCCGAGGCGGATGCCATAGCAGACGGCACAGATGCGTTTGTTCCTGCGGTTATGGAGCATATCGAGCTGGCCGGCATTCACTCGGGTGATTCGGCATGCGTCATTCCCACGATAGGCATTCCGACCAAGCATGTGGAAACCATCCGGGAATATACCCGTAAAATAGCGTCTGAGCTTGGAGTCGTGGGGCTGATGAACATTCAGTACGCGATTTTCTATAATACGGTTTATGTGCTGGAGGCCAATCCAAGAGCCTCCCGAACCGTGCCGATCGTCTCCAAAGTCTGTAACATCTCCATGGCTCGCATTGCTACCGAAATCATTCTGGGGAAAAAACTCTCCGATCTTCATTTAACGCCTGCCGTTATTCCCCATTTCGGTGTCAAGGAAGCCGTGTTTCCGTTTAACATGTTTCCGGAAGTGGATCCGGTTCTGGGACCGGAAATGCGGTCAACCGGCGAGGTGCTGGGGCTTTCACGGAATTTTGGCCGGGCTTTTTTCAAGGCTCAGGAAGCAACACAGACTTCACTACCGCTGGAAGGCGGAGTGTTGTTTACGGTTTCGGACCTGGATAAAAGCGCAGCCCTTGAGCCTGCCCGCCTTTTCCGCGACATGGGATTCCGGATTATGACCACCCGCGGCACCCATGAATTTTTTGAGCGCAACGGCATTGCATCCGAAGAGGTTAAAAAACTGGGGTATGGCAGACCGGATCTTGTGGATGCCGTGAAAAACGGTGAGGTGAATTTGATTATCAACACCCCCAGCGGAAGGCGAAGTTCAGAAGACGGCAGTTATATCCGAAAAGCCGCGATCAAATACAAAACGCCGTATATCACCACCACGGCTGCCGCCATTGCAGCCGCAAAAGGCATTGCCGCACGCCGGGAGGGACCGCCTCAGATCAGGTCCCTTCAGGAATATCATGCGGCAATCCGGTAAAAAGTGAGCGGCCCTGGCAGACTAAAACCCCATGACCGCAAACGACGGTTGGAAATACGCGAAGCCTTGCTGTTAATGCCGTTGGGGTTACAAGGTGATTTGTGATTTTCATAAAAGTCAGGTCAACGGTGATTGTTTTGCCGAATTCTCAAAGTATGGCAACCTTAAGCAGACCATCGTTGCACTGATCGAGGATTCGCCAAAAGGTCTGAGCGCCGCTGAAATCGGAGAACAGTGGAAATACATTTGGTGAACTTGGTAAAGCATCCTGGCATTGGCATTGAAGAGCTTGCGGTGAGCGTATCCGATCGGGGACTGTCGGTTGAGCCGGCCGCCATTGAAAGGTTTCTGGTTCTACCGGATTTTGTGGTTTTCATACTACAAGCCGGTGAAAATTGCATTTTTGCAGCACTGTTACAATAAAAGGTGTCTTATATTTGCAAATATCGCGCAATTCTGTTGCGCGATTCCATTTTTCAACAGGCTCCAGAACACTCTCATTGCAGCATCCGTGCGAGGGTTGCACATAACCACATAATCCGGTAGAACCAGAAACGTTTAACTGCTTCAATGAAAGGAGAGATGAATGAAAAATCAACGCTCAAACATTATCATCTGTACATTATTGTTACTTTTCCTGTCATTCGCCGTGCTTGGATCGGCAAGTGCAACCGTTTTCTCTTCCAATTTTTTGAAAAACCTATCCCTGTTGGCTGACCCAGACGAAATCTATAATCACCAAAATCCCAAAATGACGGTATCCGACCAGTTTGTGCATGTGTTATGGTGGGCCGCCAAAAAGGACTGGTCTGTAAATGTTATTTTCTATATCCGATCAACCGACGGCGGTAAAACCTTTGGTGCAGCTCATAAACTGGCGGAAGGAAAATGCGAAAACTTTTCCAATGAATGGAATAATTTTCAAGCCGATGGTCCATATATTCATGTGTTTTATACATGTGCATCGCAAGGAAGTCTGATATATTTGAGATCCGATGACTACGGAGTGACATTCAAGCCAAAGGAGGTGTTCAGCACAGGGTCTTATACACCTACTGATGTTTATCTGACTAGCGGCGCTGGAAACTTGGCAATTGCATGGTCAAAACCCCTTTACTCCGCACTCCACACCGATCTCATCTGTTCCTACTCCACGGACGGCGGCACCACATTTCACCATACGACAATAGCCGCCATATCGGATAAATATTCGGCAGGTGTGGCGGACATCGTCAGATCTGGAAATTATCTATACATTCTTGCCTGGACTCAGGACTTGGGCGAATGGGGGACAGCTTCGCGTCTTTTGCTGTATGCGTCCTGGGATGGAGGCGCAACGTTTAAGCCGCCGGTTAGGGTTACTGTTCCCGCTTCGGATGGCAATCCCTATGCTTTGAAAATACAGTCTGCAAATTATTCCCCCAATCTTTTTGCCGAAGGCAATACTGTGAATATTGTCTGGCATAACAACGACGGCCCGCCAACCGATTATTACTGGTATGCGCCAACACTTCGCACCTGCCGCAGCTCAGATGGCGGCCTGACGCTGACCAGCCCGATTACACTCCACACCAACCCTGTAGGATATGACAGCAGTCCAACCTTTGGATTAGAAACCATCGCTGGCAAGGGATCCAATCTTTACATCACTGCAGTACTTGAAGCGCCGCTTTCTACCGACAAACCAGCAGGTACTTATGTTTGGCGATCCACAGACAGCGGTACTTCGTGGGGTGCGGCTAAACTGGTAGCGCCCGGCGGGTGGTGGCCCCATATCGGTGTCGATCCAACCGATTCATCCACCATTCATCTCACCAACAGTTGGTACTTTCAATCGCTGGATGCCGGAAACACGTTTACGGGTGGCGTAAACCCCACTGTGGATGCTGGCGACTGGAATGATCCTAACATGTCCATCTCTAACGATGGCGTTGTACACTCTTGCGGCTCTCACGGGGGTGCTTATAATGGCCACATTTATTATCGGCGAATCGCACCCGAGCCAGAACCAGGCAGCCTTAATCAAGCGCTGTCACTAACCACAAGTTATTTGTCCTCTGTTACACGAATGGATAACATTCAAATTCCGGCATTTTCGAATATCAACTTTTCCACCCAGATGACGGTCGAATTCTGGGTTCAGAGAACTTCAGATGTTCAGCCGCCTTACGGCTGGTGTTATTTCGAACATATATTTAAGAAAAAATATGGCACCTACGGTACATACGGCTCCTACCAGATCGGAGCATGGAACAATTTTGAGATATTCGGAAGGTTAATCACCGACCAAACAGATACTACATCTGGTGCCTTTATGGGTACCGGAATCACACTGCTCAGAGATACCTGGACGCATATCGCCATGACCTATGACGCGGCCTTGAGTTCAAACAACTGGAAAATGTATGTAAATGGCAAATTGGCAAAACAGATGGACGTTAAAGGTGCCATTCTCTTGACACCCAGTCCTCTGGTCATTGGAAATGATATTACAACGAACCTATCCGAAGGATCGATGGAAATCGATGAACTGAGACTATGGAATCGCCCTCTATCCGAAAGCGAGATTGCCCAGAACATGTTCAGAACGCTTACAGGGGGTGAAAATGGGCTGTCGGCCTACTACAATTTTAACGATACATTCAAGGAGTTGACAGGTAAAGGGTTTGATGCGATGCCCATGTATTGGGAAACCTTTGTTCCATCAACCATTCCAATGCCAACGCCGGTTCCCGTGTTGTCGGTAATGCCAACCAATCAAGTTGTGGCGGAAGTTGTTGGTACGACCGCATTCAGCGTTTCCAACACAGGAACAGCAACTATGCCCTGGACAGCCGCAGTGACAACAGGCGGCAGTTGGCTGACGATTACATCTGGAGCCAGCGGAACCAATTCCGGTACGATCAATTGCAGCTTTACTGCTAATACCAGCACCTCATCCCGAACCGCCACCATCAGGGTAACAGCCGCCGGTGCGACTGGCAGTCCCCAAGAAGTAACGGTGATACAGGCAGGGCTGAATAGTTTGACAATATCAGGCAGCGTGAAAATCTCTTCCGGCACTGCGATTTCAGAGGTGTCAATTACCTTCAGCAACGGCGGAGGAACGGCAACAACCGATAGTGGCGGCAATTATAGTGTAACCGTTCCCTATAACTATAGTGGCGCAGCAACACCTTCCAAAAATGGGTTTGCCTTCATACCTACTTCCAGGACCTACTCCGATGTCACGGCCAATAAATCCAGTGAGAATTACGCCGCGACCCCACTTACAAATCCCATAATTGGTTCAAATTCAATTGATGGAGTGGATGTGGTCAAGATTACAGATATGTCGGGTTCGCTTCCTGCTGGTGGTGGGGCTGTCACTATCAAGGCATGGGATAAAAATGGAAAAGAACTCACAACGGTCGGGTATGCCTCGCCATTATCCGTTTCAAATTATGGAACCACCAGCATTCTGGGTCAGGATATCGAGGATAGATTCTCTGATGGTACTCCCGCTGCATATACTTTTTCAGTCGAATCACCGAAAATGTTTATATCCAATGTCAATAACAGCATTGATGGGAGTGTTAAGGTACCCATCATTTATTCAAACGGGCTAAGCAACTTTGTCTCAAACTCCATCGGTTCCAGAAATACCCTTAAAGTGACGGATATGTCCGGCACCATTGCCAGCGCTGGTATTGCAATTACTGTTGCGGCCTGGGATGCAACCGGTAAGGCAATTCCGGAATCAACATCAGCGGCACCTATGAAACTCAACAATCATGGCACAACCACTATTGCCGGATCATCCCTTACTGCCCGTTTTCCGTCGGGTACACCAATGACTTACGAGTTTACCATCGCCTCACCCAAGCTGATTGTTTCCAATGTAAAAAACAGCAGTGATGGAACGCTCAACATTCCAACCGTTTATACGATTGGTGTCAGCAAATTTGTATCAAACAGCATCGGTTTCCGAAATACCATCTATATTTCGGATTTTTCGGGTACACTGGATATCGGCGGAGCTGCTATCAAAGTCAGGGCATGGGATGTTTCCGGAGCGGAAATTCCTGAGTCTGAATCAGTCAGTTCTTATAAAATAGCCAAGTATGAAACGGTAAAAATCAATGGTGCAGAGCTGGCTAATCGGTTCTCTTCCGGTTCACCCATGACTTATGAGTTTACCGTCGATTCACCAAATGTCGTGATAACCAATGTCAAGAGCAGTACGGACGGTAGCATCAATATCCCAACGGTTTACACCAGTGGGATAACCAACTATACTACCAACTATGTCAGTGATCTGAATACCATTCAAATCACGGATATGTCCGGCGGCATTCCATCGGGTGGAGCCAGTATAACGATTGTGGCTAGGGATGTGGACGGAAAATTGATTCCCGAAACCGGAGGTGCCACAGCACTGAAACTCAATAGTCATGGCACAACCACCATCGAAGGGAACGACCTACAGAATCGTTTCTTGGGCGGTGTTCCTGTTACATTCGAATTTTCCATTGGTTCATCAAGCGTACTTGTAACCAATCTTACGAAAAGTACGAATGGAACGATCAATATTCCGACGGTATTCACCATCGGACCTTATGGAGGGATATAACCACCTTTTTGTTTGAGTAGAAATATTATGGTTGGTAACTGGAGTGGGGGGTTGAACAAGAAAATTTGTTTAACCCCCTGTTTTTCGTTTTAATAGACAAAATGGCCATTGATTTCTAAAGATTTTACTGAAAAATCTTAACAGGTATTTTTAATTTTTCGGTAGTGCTTAATAGGTAGTGGTAATTTTTTAATTTATAAAACAAATGCTTATGGCAATGTTGGAATTGCCACTTTAACAAGTGCGCTATTAGAACTGCCATGCGGCTCGCCAATTCACGTTGTTCGCTTTTACCCACGTCCTCTATTTCCTCAGCGATATGCTCAATATCTAGCAATTCAAACTTTTTGTTACGAACCAACCACGCTTGTTCATTAGCCCAAGCAACAATATCTGTTTCGTAATTAATATCTGTCATTATAATTTCTCTAATTTGTCAAATGCGGTTATCGAACAGTAAATTGTTCAATAATTTATCGGGGCTATGCACTTGACTGTACCGACCACAACATGTAGCATGTTGATTGTGATGGACA
>CAIMCT010000438.1 GCA_903839535.1 uncultured Desulfobacteraceae bacterium | reverse complement strand
TTGATATTCTCTCAGCCAATTTATAATTACTCCCAACCCCAATCCACCCATAATTGCGATATTGGCTTGCATCGCAAGAGATAACCCTTTCCATGCAGCCTCAAGCGAAATCAATGCAGCACCAGTCAACCCAAATATGGGTACAAGTTCCACCATTGCGGATGATACCCCAAGTATTATCGGGATAATAAGCTCCCAAGCCTTGAATGCACCATATACAATAGCTAATTGTCCACCTAAATTCAAAAGAGGTGATGATATACTATTTAAAGCATTAATAAATATTGTCGAAAATTGGATGATTGATTTTTCTGAACTTGCAAGGTTTTCCCTCAATGATATAACAGATGCAATAATCTGCTCGCTGAAATTGTTGTAAATTCCAATAGCAACATCACCAGTAACAGACTTGAGTTTCTCAAGTTGTGGTATTAACGCTGTTTCGATACTATTTACCATCTTATCCATAGCGCCATTGGCGTTCATGTTGGCGTTCAAAAGCTCTTTGTATCCTTCGGTATTGGATTTAAGCGCCAATATGCCTTTCAATGCTACCTGCCCAAACATCTTAGCCATAGATGAAACGCTATATCCTTTGGCTTCAACCTCCGTCAAAACATCTATCAGACTGGAATTCATATCCATTCCGAGTGTCTTTGCGACATCTGATGTTTTCACAAACGCCTGTTGCAATACACGGCCAGCCTGACCTCCCTTAATACCAGCCTGTGCCATAACACCCAACATGGCTGATACCTGCTCAATCGAATACCCCAACTGCGCTCCGGCTGGAGCAGCGTATTTCATTGCTTGCCCCATTTGAGTTAAGTTTGTGCTTGTCTTTGCTGATGTAGTTGCCAGCACATCGTTGACTCTTGAGAATTCCGACACAGACAGCCCAAACGAGTTTAAAATATTAACTGAAAACTCGGTAGCTTTCGCCAAACCCATCTGCTCAATGGTAGCAAGCTTTAAAACATTGGGTAATGCCTCCATAGCTTCGGTTGCGCTAAACCCTGCAAACACCAACTCCTTCATTGCAGCAGCAGCTTCCGAAGCCATGTATATCGAATCTTTCGCCGCCGCCCTTGCTGCATCTCCCATTTTTTCAAGTTCTACACCTGTTGCACCTGTCGCAGCTCCAACTCTCGCCATTTCAAAATCAAATTTAGTGACTTCATCCATTATAGACATAAAACCGCTAAGCGCTGCCCTCATCGCCATATATGAAGCAGTAACAGCCGCAACGTGCGGTATCATCCTCAAAAATGACGCAGATGTGTCATCCGCAGCGGTTCCTGTTCCTGATAGCAATGTTAAAGCAGCCCTGAGAGAAGACGACATTCCATTTGCAGCTTGAGTAGTTGCAGTTATCGCAGGGGGAGCAGTATTGACAGCAGCAGCCATCGCAACCGCAGCTCTATTTGTTGCGTTCATTGCAGATTGTGCAGCATTAACAGCAGGGGCAAGAACATTTGCAGCTTGAGTAGTTGCAGTTATCGCAGGGGGAGCAGTATTGATAGCAGCAGCCATCGCAACCGCTGCTCTATTTGTCGCGTTCATCGCAGATTGTGCAGCATTGACAGCAGGGGCAAGAACGTTCGCAGCCTGAGCAGTTGCGTTCATAGCATTATTCACACTGGTGATAGTTTGGGAAGCGTTTCCGCTCCCAATAGATGCAAATATAGCTTGAATTCTTTGTGCTGCGTTTCTGGCGTATATCTCAAGATTATCAATCTCAGTTCTTGCGGCTGTCGAAACTATAGTAATATTGAGAGTTGCCATTACACCAAAGCCTTTTTGGATGATTATTTGCGTTTTCCCGGTAACTTATTCTGGTTCCCCACCGGCTTTTCTTTGGATTCTTTTTCCGACTTCTCTGAGTTAAGTTTCAGGTAAACATGATCCAAAAACCTAATCCATTTCGAGTATTCAAGACGTTCGTCAATATCGGTAATCTGATGAAGGTCAAGAAATGCAACTATCTCTGATAACGGTATTGCCCCGACGCTCATCCCAACACTACGGGATGAGCTACATTCGTGAAAAGCCGCCCAAAAATGCGACATATCTTCAAAAAGATAAGGCTGTTCTTCCAGTGCCGGGACATAGTTACCTTCTGATTGGAGTTGCAGGAGCCATTCGTATTGATCCCCAACCCTAAAGCTCCACGTTAGGGTTTCTTCAAGTTTTTTTCAGCCTCAGCGTCCATCTCTTGCCTGAAAATCTCCATCGAATTGGCAAGTTCTGAAACGTGATCTCGGAAGTCTTTGTACTCTTTAAGAACCCGGACACACTCTTCCTTGGAAAACTTCACGGCTTTACCGTCCTCTTCAAGCCCCTTCCAGTCAAGAACAATGCAATCGGCCATAGCCTGAATCAATAAGTCTTCTGCCTTGTCATTGCCGAGTGTCCCACGTCTGATTGCGTTCTGGTAAGGTTTAGAAATGCGTCGGAAAACTTTCTGGTAATTTTCATTCCCGATTCGAGCAATCAATACCTTGCATCCACCGCCCATATCTTCCCACACGCCATCGACTTCTGATTTCTTGTTTGTTCCGTACTCTTTTTTTAAATCCATTTTTAAATACTCCCCGTTTATGGTTGTTTTTGTTGCATCTATGGTAATTTCCCCCGTTGTTGTTTTGCTTATAAAATCCATGCCTAATTAGTGTTTTTTAAAGATTCACGGGGTAACAAATCACGCTAAAAAGGCATAGAAACCGATAATTAAGTTGCCGGAAATCTGTCAATCTGGATGGTGTTCAGTTGTGTCGTGTGCATGAGACCTGTCCAGCCGATATCGACAGTTATATCTTGATTGCCCCCACCAGCGTTTACCTTGGCGGAGTTGAATTCTATAGTCGGGATTGTTACGATGTAAGTATTTCCTGCCCCATCAAATATGCGGAATGAAAGACCTGACCGGGCATTATTGATATACTTGTCATATAGCGTGTTGTTAATGAAATATGCCTTCATATTGCCAGTCACGTCGCATCTGCCATATCCCATATCTACAGATCCGAGAGAGCCTACAGCAGTCAATCCCCTGGCATTGTTCTTGATAGACACATCCAGAGAATTGATGTAAACGCCAGCCATAGCATCAAGACTGCTGCCTTCGATTACATTGGCAACGTTCGACACAGCGTTTATAATCTGCGTAGTTGAAGCTGCTACAGGACCTGCTTTTTCGCCAGTCCCTAAAACTTGTTCGTATAGCGCTAAATAAGCGCCTGTTTTTTGAGCTAACTTTTCTTGTTTGCCCTTGAAATTGAACGCGCCTGTAATGATGCTACCAGCTGCCAGTTTCATATCCATAGAATCAACAACCATGCCAGTGTAAATAAACATCTGTTCTACACCTACATCTGCATGATGCCTCGCCAAAGTGAAAGACGATTCGGTAACGCCATTCCTGATGCGCGAACCTTTCATTGTGATGGCAAGAGTTGCAGCCGCATCTACAAGCGCAATTTCGCCAACTGCAACCTCTAATACACCAGCCGCTACAGATATAACCCTTTTATATCCATTATTAGCAGCATTCGCAAAACCAGACACTTTAAGCCATTGGCCGGGTACAATATATGCACCCACTGCTGCGAAATCTGTTGATGTTGATGTATATTTATTGCCTAAAGTGACAGCAGCGATATCTGTTGCCGCTGCAACAACCACAGGTGTTGACCATCCTGCGGACATCAACGCTGCGGCCAAGAATGGGTCATAAGTTCCATAAGACAACTCGTAGTTAATACCTCCCGTTGCCTCTGCCCCTGTTAAAATCAAATCTGAAAGTTGTCTGTCTGACCTGATCTCGTCACTCGACTTTGTTTGAATTCCGTAAGACAAACTCTCACTTGTAAATCGCATTTCAGTGAAAGCTGCGGGGTCTGGAGTTACGCCCCAACTCACTTCTGGTAAGTAATACATTTGAGTCCGATTACTGTCACTCATCGCTTTTTTCCTTTATGCTAAAATGTCTTTGTAGAAGTTGAACGAAACGCACCACCGCTGCCATACGCCAACGATTGTTTTGTAAATCTTCATATTGGTAAACGTTACGCCTGCTGTTGTCTGTTTGCCTAAAAATATATCTTTCACTTTATCTGCATGGCCGGTTATGGCCACTATTCCTGTATTGACTGGACAATTAATATCTATTTGGACTGTCCCGAATACCCTGAACGGCTTTATCGAACCCAATCCAACTTGGATAGCGTCACTCGGAGATAACCACACTGACACATAAGCGGTGCCGGGGGTAGGTTCGTAAGTCACCTGCTCCCATTGAATCGGAGTCCTCGTTACCCATCCGGCACTAAATAATCCCTGTACGCTCGCGCGTATGGTTTCAAGGTTATCGGCCATGTTAAATAATCCTGTCCATTGCTTGCTGCGCTATGTTTTCCATAGTGCCTTCTGTCTTTTTAAATGTGTGATATGGGCCTGTTCCTGTACTCCATCCGAGATATTCTATGTTCTCGTTGTAATCTATAGAGTTTGAGATAACGATGGTTTGAAACGGGCTGATATAATCCAGTTTCGGCAACTCATTTGACATTGCCTCGCCAATTGCATTTCTGTTCTCATTTGTTATCTCTGTGATGCTTGTGTCTGCACTACCGCCATTTATCCTGTGGCTGAGTACATAAGAGCCTAACGAAAATGGCGCAAATCCTGGAGTTGGTGAGTTGTTGCAAAGATTCACAAATATCTCATCTGCGACAAGTCTAACGCCGTCCCCAACGTTTTTCTTAATCACTCCGATTTCGGTTGCGAGTTCAGTTTCAAAGCTCATAATAAAATCATGCCCGCCTTGCCTGAATTGTCCATGTAGCGTCTGCCGGGTCTGTAATGACGTTCTTAATATCCCAACTCACAGTATCTATGGTTAGGGTATCCGTAGTGATAGGCGTTCCGGTAATTCTGGATTGAGGAAATATAATCTTTGCATCAGTCAAAAGGACATTCTGCCCGTCAGTTTCGTCTCTTTCGTAATTCACGATCAAAGCATTGAACGTCTGGCTTGTGGTTGTAGCTGTCATAATTCCAGTCGCCGGATCATACGTTGGATTGCCAGTGTTCTTGACAATTGCCATTGACTTTTCAAAACTCGAAGCAACTGTAAACGCTGCAATTGCGGCTGACTGTATTGCTGTTTTTAGGCTCATGATGTACTCTTGGTAAGCCAATTAAGGTCAGCTATTACAGGATCATCGCCATTTGTCAGATTTTTAATCCACACTTCAAAGAAATTGCCCTTATCAATATCGTCCAGATACACGCATGTTGAGAATGAAAACATCCTTGCATTGACATCTAAAGAGACTTGGCACAATCCATATACAGTAGTCGGTGTGCCATTTTTAACGATTGCAAGTTGTATTTCCTTGGTGCCACTTGTAGATATGTAAATATTGCCAGATATCCACATCATAACATCAGAACCATGATCTGATTGATAGGTAAGCCTGTTATTGGCAACTGAAAACTTGCATGTGTATGACGATGTATTTACAAACGTTGCTTTTGTCCATGTGTTTGTCGCAATAGATGTAACAGTGGTATTTCCAGATAGGTTGACCTTGGCATGAGGACTTTTATTTTCTTCCCCTATACAATTGCATAGCTCAACATTTGAATCTCTGGCGGTAGTGAAATCAAAACCCGATAAAAATGTTCCAATGTGATTATGCACCGCTGATATTATTGTAAACTCTGAGTATGTGAAAGTCGCCGGAACATAAAGGATGCCAATGCCAGCCAATCCATTTAAAAACCGTATGGCGTTTAAAAAAACATCTCCGGCAGACGATTTTAATAGATGTATTCCGACAGCACATGATTCAAAATTGCCAACCTCTGCATCAATCGCAACCGCGCCTGTTGTGTTGGTGCTAATACCAGAAACAGTTGCGTTCATTATATTAAAGTTAAAAGCGAAAATTTCACAGTTCTTGACAATATCAATCCCAATCTTGCAAGTATCCATTATGAAATCTTTAAACTCACAATAAATACCGTCTGTCATTGTTTTTATAAATGATGCGGTTGTGCCAGCAGTCCATCCTGCAACAGTTCCGTCAAAACCAACTCCTATAAAGTCAGTATTGGAATAAAGTTCAAACATATTACTGTTGATGAGCCCGATTCCAGCTTTGAATATCGTACTTGATACCCCCCCACCTTCTATGGTTATCGGCATTGTAGCGTTTACCGTTATGGTAGATGATATTGTATATTCACCACCATCTACGACAATTCTAACTCCGACTGTTTGAGACAGAGAATTGATAAATGTAATACATTCTCCAATCGTTTTGTAATCGGCGCGGCCTGATGCTGATACCCTATATGTGTTTGACGCAACATCTGATGAACGAATAACGTTAGACCATTCGTTCGATGCACAGTCTTGGATTGTGATACTGTCATAAATGTTCTCAAGTGATTTTGTGGTAGCGCCATTAATTAGATCAGGAATATCTGTTATATCAGCTATGATCGTCATAATATTGGCTGATGTGTCTCGCTTGTTGAAAGACAAAATCATGCCTGATCCGGTTGCGGGAGGAAGAATTACATTTATAGCTCCACCTGCGGTTTTTCCATAAATATGCCTATCGGTAGATAAGACCGTATATGGGCTATCTCCAAATACTAAGTTTTTTATTCCAGATTCGATAACCGAATTAGTGTTTGTAACACCACCAAATGTAGAATGAGCGGTTGTGACAGCCCCACGGTTTGTTACTGTTTGCAATGTGTCTGCAAGCGGAGCATACAAAACACCATAAATCAGATTGTTTGCATCAAGCACTGGGCTTGCTTCTGTTTGAATGAATTGATAGCCAGCGTTTGAAGTACCAGCGCTTATATATGTGAATGTTCCTCTAACGACTTCTGCTGTTGAGTCGTAGTCAGTGGCCCTTGTTAGGACGAATGCCGTTCCACCATCTCCTGCTGTCGTTACTGTATAAATTCCGTTTTGAGTTTGATCCGCTTGATTCTTAACAAGTATGCGATTGGTATTGACAGGAGTGACAGAATCAATATCAGCAATCGCACCTACGGCATCGCCAGTAAGTGTAAAGGCAGGCGATGCAGCATATGTACATGCGGGAATAACGGCGGTTGTGGCAAGTCTGCAAGCGTCTTTAGGCGTTAATCCAACTGCTACACTATCGACATAAGCTTTGTTCGCAACTTGATAATCAGACGATGGCATTGACGATGGCGTAATCGGGAAAGATGAGAATGTTTTAATTCCTGCAACGTTTTGATTTCCGGCCAAAGACAAATAAGAACTTACGTCGAAGCCCATAATTCCAGCAGATGTCATGGTCATTATGTATGTGGCGGCTGGTTTAGCTGACGGCAGGTAGAAACTTGCGTCCTCTGTCATTGCTGAATTGGGACGTATTGAAGCGATATAGTCGGTTACTCCTTGCTCAGAATATAATTTCAATACTCCTGTCTCTGAGTCATATCCAATTTGCAACTCTGCAATCGTATCTTTCCCGAATGGACGCACAAAGATATTTGACATTTTTATGCCTCCATTCTTACAATAACCGTATCTGAAGCGTACCCGCCAGTTTTAACGCCAGCACGATAAACCCAATTTGATTGAGCCAATGTACCAACGTGCATGGTGTTAGAAGACAGCCCTGAGTATGTATCAAGATCATAAACGGTGACACCTGCGTCAGGAGAGCCTTGGAATGTGACAATTGAGCCTACAACCCCTGTGATGTGAAGTTGGAATATCCCGTCAAGTTGCACCCAACCTGTGAATGTATTTTGAGCAGTAATTGTCTTGAATTGGCTTATTCTCATAGTATTATCCTCTGGTTAGCTCAATAGAAGCTGAACCTGAATATTTGCTCCCGTATGGCCTGACGATATTCCAAACAGCCTGGGGTATTACTGTTTTCCGGTCAAATTTGTCTGTTGTGATTTGGATACTCGACACAGCTATTTGCTTGAATCCCATAGTCTCTGGATCAGCCATCCTGTCGGATTCAATCAATTGCATTGCGAATTCGGCGGTTGCCTTTTTAAGAAATGGGGGAATAGTTGTGCTGCTTATTGTCCATCCATCCGGACTTGCAAGCCCGGATCGAGGCCATCTTAACGCCTGTATTTCAGTCATTCCCCATCCATACCAGTTCATGGTTGCGTCCAGCACAGATGTAGCCCATACGAGCGCAATGTTTTTATCTGCGGTTGACGCTGCACTCCAAACTGTTTTATGAAGCCTACTCTCGAAATAAGTCTCGGCTTCTGCAAGAGAACAGTATGAGTTTGCATCAACAGCTCCAGCGGTAGAAACAATGGTTAATGCCATGATGTGTTGTCCCTACTTCTTTGAGAACGGCCTTCCTTTTTTAGAAGCCGAAACATATTCTTCTTGCATTGACGTTGTTTCAGTTTTCGGCATGTCCGTCATCACAACGTCAACAGGCATACTCTTGATAGTGTCGGGAATTGGTTTAAATAGCTTGTGAATCGAGGCATCAAAGTCTTGTGCATTGATTAACATTCCATCGTTTGAGCTTGGATTCACAACCCGTACTGTTTCGAGAATCATTTATTGCTCCTTATTAGGTTCCGCTAAAAGTCACGGTTCCAACGTTTGCAACAATCAAAAATCTGGTAGCTGAAACTCCAAGCAATACCAAACCTTTATTCTGAGCATTAAACGTTGCGATCTTGTTTGTTCCGTTGAACGTTCCAGCCGTAAGTGTAACTGTGTGTGCAGCGGTTCCGGCATCTTTTTGATAAATTGCAAGCAGCCATCCGGGTTCGGGTGCAGCAATTGTCATTTGAAGCTTTGGCGTTAGCTTGTTCAGTGCTACACATGAAACGCCAGATATGGCTCCACTTGCAGTGTATGCGGTTTCAGTGAAAGGCAATTTGGCAATAGTCGGATATGCCCGAAATAGGTTTAGAAGGCTGATGTACTTCTGACTGGAATCTCCACTGATAACCTCAACCATATCCGAGTTTGTCGGCATGGTTTCAATCCAACTTGTCGGTATAATCTGTTTTCCTGATGGGTATAGTCTATTATCCATATATCCCACCTCTCTTATGCGAACGTTACGCCGCCGATATTGGCAACGATTAAGAACCGGGTAGCAGACACGCCAAAGAGCACGAGAGATTCGTTGGCAGCGTCGAGAGTTGCTACAGTCGTACTTCCATCGAAAGTCCCAGCGGTAAGAGTTACCGTGTGACCATCAGTTCTGGCGTCTTTTTGATAAATCACCAGAAAACGGCCAGCAGCAGGAGCAGCGATTGTCATTTCCAGTTTCCCAGCACCATTTAAGGCAACCATAGAAACGGTAGATGCGATAGCTCCAGTTGTCGTGTAGATGGTTTCAGACAGCGTGAGTTTGGTTAATGCAGGAGGGGCAGCAAGTAAGTTGGCAATGGTGATTGCCTTTTTGGTAGCGTTACCCCGAATAGTCTCAATCAAATCCGACGTGGTAGGCGATGTAACGATACTCGCTGTCGGAATGATCTGTTTTGCAGAAGGGTATAGTCTAACGTCCATATTCAATTCTCCTATGAGTCAAGGAACCTGCTCTTTTTTAAGGAGCAGGAGTTTTACCTTGTCGGGTTTATATTTTTTTGATGGTTATCCGGCGATACGGCAGGCAAGATCACGCCTGACACACGCAAGCCCATATAAAATATCATAAGAGAATTTGGTTCGTTTATGCTCACGGGATACTTCAAGTCTTAACGCAAGGCCGCTTACAGGGTCAATGGCGGATTGGATGATATTGCCAAGGCCGTCAGCGTTATCAGCCAATGGCCGAGATACGAATGCAAAAGCATCACGATGGAATGCCAAGTTGACGGTATGTGAAGCTTTGAGAGTAATCGCCTCGTCACCGGCAAGAGCAGTTTTCAGCCCAGGTTCAAAATAGATGGTCATATCGCCGCCACCGGATCGAGTTGCATCTGCTGTCAGAACGTATGTTTGTGTTTGGCCAGCGATGGTAAACACATCTCCTTTTACCAATGCGGCAGTCCCACCCGTAGTAGTTACGGCAGTTTTAAGGCCTGCAACAACGGCTGTACTGGTTTTGCATATCCATGAAACGGCGACGGTTCCGGTTGTGTGTACTGGAACGTTCTGATCCATATACCAGTCGAAACCGAGCTTTCTGTTAATCTTGCCGTCAACAATCCCCTGTGCTGAACCTGAAAAAGACATGTCCTGAAATGCTCTCAATCCAAGTGCATTACCTTCGGCATCAGGAGAAATAACGAACCGTCTATCATCATTCGGCGCAAGCTGTTTGTTCAGAACAGTTCGAGCAGCGGTGATTTCAGAAATATCAGATGCGAATGGGGTAACTCCAGATGAACCGGCCCAACCGTAAACATCAGTGTATAATCCAAGCAGAGCAGCGTCGATTCTATTGGAAAGGCTCTTGATAGCCTCGGAAGCCTGCATTGGGATAAGGCCGTTAATGGATTCCACTTGATCCTTATCAGACAAGAAGAAACCAGCCTCGTACCACTGATCAAGTGCGATAGGCACACTGGAAGGAACAACACCGGCAGTGTCGGGGGGAACATAAGACGGGGATACTGCTACGGATGTGATTGCAGATGGGATCGGAACATTGATAGTCGCCATCTTCTCGGCAGCCATGTTCTCAAAGTTACGATTGACGAGACGCGGCATAACGCAATTTGCGCGTAACGCCATGAGGCCCTGTGCGAGCAATGTGGGGATAGCATAAGTTAAAGTATTGGTATTAGCCATAAGTAAGAACCCTCCTAAAAATAATCAATAAGAAATAAATTATGGCGGGTTCTTGTTCGGTAAACTATTTTACCCTTGAACAACGACCTCGCCTTTTGCGATGGCTTCGAGATTGTCTGCGAAACCTTTAACGTCATTTTTATCTATGAACCTTTTCCCGATGTCATGAGGATGTTGCTTGTTTCCTTGAGAACCTGAACCAGATGACATTCCAGCCAACATGATCCGGTCTTTATGTGGATATGCGTCAATGACCGCTGCCAGAGCTTCATCAAAATCGGCAGGCTCACCAAACTTTTCACGGCTTGGGATTCTTTCGCCATTGAGATACCCAACTACTTTTATTTCTGCGCCTTCACCTTCGATCCGAAAGTTCTTCCCAAAGTAATTGGCGGCTATTTCCGGGATAAGGTTTGTTTTTTTCAAGAATTCAGACGAAGCGAACTTTCCGCCCATGAGTATGGACTGTATGGCTTCATCCTTGACCTTTAGATGACCTTGATATTCTTGTTCTTTTTGCATCCACTGGCTTTTAAGGGAACCCTCTTTTTCTGCAAAGGTTCTACCCATTTCAGCTTTCAGGATGTCGATCTGTCCTACATCTACGAGCTTTTTGGCATCCAGACTCTTAACTGTTTCAAGAGCTTTCTTGGCTTCTTCTACATCTCCGATTTCAGCGTATGATTCTAATTGTTTGATTGCTTCTTCATACTTTAATCTGTGTCCTTTACTTTCTTTGTTCAGCGCCGTGATTTTGTTTGTTGCCGATTCAAAGTCTGCAAGAACCTCTTTCCCATCAGGATATACAAAAACAGGATTGCCGTTTTCGGATTCCACCGAACCATCTTCTCGTAATTTCCAGGGCATCCGCCCCTCCTTTCTTACCTTTTATCCAAAAGGCAATTGATGTGTTTTTAATAAAACTGGATACAAAGTATCCACATGGATATAAAATACACACATATTTATAGACATGTCAAGATAAATATGTTAGTTTTCGTCACATTTTGTTTAAAAACAATATTTTATTTGTCCAATGGGGTTCCAAATGCCAAAAATATCAAACGTTGTAGTCTGTCAAAAGAGCGATAATGGCAATTACGATGTGACTGCTACACCTCCTGAGTTCGTAAAGTCTAAATTCGCATTGTTCTTGAAAGCGTATCCAAAACACGATTGGGATAGAGACAATACGATGGCAGCCGTAGGCATATTGCCCGGACAGTTTCACAGGTGGCTCAAAAAATACCCTGAATTAAAAAAACGACTGGAAATATGTGAGGAAGGGATAAAAGATTGGGGGGAAAGACGGCTGCGGGAGTTTATGGGGATGAATAACAAGGTAGGCATGGTGGCGACGTTGTTCTTCTTGAAATCCAAGTGCCAAGATCGGGGATATGTTGAACAGATACAGTTTCAGGGAACAGTCGAGAATAAATACCCAAAGGAAATGCTTGATGCCGTAGCGAATGCAGCAAAGTATGGCAATTCAAGGCCGATGATAAACGTTACTCCAGATTCAAAAAGGCTGATTGAGGGGAATGAGTAATGCCCGTCGCTAAAGTCGTCAGTATGGAAGCAGTAAAACTATACCGCAAGTCACTGTCGAATCTTATCGGCAAAGCAAGATGTTTGTCTTGCGATTACGAATGGGAATCAGAATCACCACCAGGATTCGATTGGCTTGAATGCCCGTCATGCTCATTGGTAAAAGGTAGATTCATTTATCCAGTAAAACGCAAAGAACCACACTGGACGTGCGACTGCGGTTGTGATTATTTCGCAATTAACACAGAAGGTGTTTACTGCCCACATTGTGGAACATGGCAGGATGGATTCTTGGAAACAATCGAAAGAGTATAAAAAATGCCAGCCGCTAAACCAGAACAGCCCAAAATGATAAGTATTGAAGAATTGGCATATAGCAAGTTGCTTTGCTATGCTGCCATGCAGTTCCCCGCTTACAAGATTGGTAAAATGCACGAAACTCTTGCTGAATATCTCGAAGCCGTGGAGCGCGGTGACATAATGAGGCTCATTGTTCTGGCCCCTCCGCGACATGGCAAAACGGCCCTGGTAAGCGAGTTCTTCCCTGCATGGTTTTTAGGCCGCAATCCAGACAAGCATATTATTTCATGTTCGTACAGCCAAACACGCGCGAATGACGTAGGCCGTAAAGTCAGGAACCAACTTGACGATAGAGTTCATCGTTCTATTTTCCCGCATTGCCAGATTGCTGATGACATGAAGTCTATCCAGCATTTCAGCACGAATCAGAACGGGGAATACTTCTCAATGGGTGTTGGCGGTAGTATCACTGGCCGTGGAGCGCATTGTGTCGGAGGCGACACCCTTGTTTTAACAAATCGTGGGGAGATTAAAATATCTGAAATCTACAATGAATGGAATATAAACAACCAGATAATGGCCGCTTCGAGGGTCACTAACCATTCTGCAATTGTCTATAGAAAGATAATCGCCGTTTCAAGGCGGGATATAAATGAAAACATATTTATCATTTCAAATAATACCGGCAGGGATATTTATTCAACATCTGATCATTTATTTTTTGTCTATGGGGAAGGAAAAGGCTGGGTTCGAGCGGATTGTCTGGAGGTAGGAGATACGCTTGACTCTGTTCGGGAAGATGGAAGTATTCGATTCTCAGACGTTACAAAGATAAAAACAATCCCCAAGTCACATTTTCCAGTTTACGATATCCAGGTTGAAGCCACACATAATTTCTTCGGAAATGGGATATGCCTCCACAACTGCTTCCTAATAGATGATGCATTAAAAGACAGGGCGAGCGCAGAGTCAGTACTGGAACGCAAAAAGCTCCAGACTTGGTATCGCGGAGTTGCATATACACGGCTTATGGTTGGCGGGAAAATAGTGATTATAAACTGTGTGGCTGGAAGCACAATGGTTACTATGGCTGATGGTTCTAAGCGGAAAATTAAAGATATTAATGTCGGTGACTATGTGGCATCGTTTTCAAAAGGTAAGATTGTTCCATCACAAGTAACCAATTGGGCAAACCAGGGAATGGATGACTGTTACACTCTTAAGACTAAATCAGGTGCAAGTGTAACGGCAAACGATAGACATCCATTTTTAATAAAGAGGAATGGCAAAACATTATGGATGAAGTTAAAGAATATACAAGTCTCGGACGTAATCTTCCGGGTCAATGGGGAAAGTGGAAAAATAAAGTCGCAGCCGCTCGACACATTCGAGATCGCTCCTGATATCGTAACAAAAATAGATGTATCTCCAAGAGAGGATGTTTTTGATATTGAGGTGGCTGGTACAGAAAATTTTATCGCAAATGGCTTAATTAGCCACAATACTCGTTGGCATGAGGACGATCTTTCTGGATGGTTATTACGGGAACACGCATCCGAGGGTTGGGTTGTATTGAATATGCCTGCCATTGCCGAGGATAATGATATGCTTGGCCGGAAGCGAGGGGAAGTGTTATGGCCGGAGGCGTATCCATTAAAGACGCTGGAAACAATCAAGACTGCTATCGGGTCTTACGAATGGAACTCTCAATATCAGCAAAGGCCAGTATCAGCAGAAGGCAGTATCATTAAGCATGAATGGCTTCGCAAATACGATTCAGCTAAATTACCATCGTTTCAAAAGATAGTCTTGAGTTGTGATACTGCATTTAAAGCAACTGAATTGGCTGATCCAACTGCTATTCTGGTTTGGGGTGTTACCAAAACCGAATATTACCTGCTTGACGTTTTATGCCGCAGGATGGAGTTTCACGAACTGAAAAACACTATCGCCACAATGTATCAGAAATGGGCGGCTTCTGCTTGTTTGGTGGAGGATCGTTCTTCTGGTCAGTCTCTCATTCAAGAGTTCAAACGCATATCGCCTATCCCTGTGATACCAATTAAAACTATGAACATTGATAAAGTCACCAGGTTTTCGAGCGTAAGTCACTACTTTGAAGGCGGGAACGTTCTCTTACCCATGAGCGCCCCGTGGCTTGTGGATTATGAGACACAGATAACCACATTCCCGTATGATAAACACGATGATATGGTGGATGCTACCAGCCAATTCTTGTTATGGTGTGCCAAGCCGAGATACACTTTTACGATGAAACCTCTTTTTTGGAAGTGATGACAAGGAAATCGAAATGGCATTATCAAGAATGCAAAGAGGAACGTGGGATAACCCAGAGTGGAAGCGGAAAAGTAGGTCGAACATTGCCAGACACCTGAAAAAATGTGTTGCGAAAAGTGAACGGCACAAAGCGAAATTAAACCCGGAATGCGAGCCTGAATACAAACGATTTACGGGATACGAGTTATAGCAAAGGATTAAAGAACATGCCAGAAAACACAATGACATACGAAGAATTAACATCTACTCATGAGATTTATAAACAGAATATCGACACATGGCTTTTCATGGGGAGTGCATATAATGGCGGGGATGAATTCTTACGGCTATCTCTCGAAAGACATCCGCGTGAGACTCAAGAGAATTGGAGAGCGAGGGTAAAGGACGGGTTCGCATTCAACTATGCGGCGATTGTGGTGGATTTGTTCTCATTCTACCTCACAGAGAAGGCGCCAGATAGATCGAACATGGGAAAGTTGTTGGATGATGCCTTTTGGAAGATGTTCTTGAAAGATTGCGACTTGTCAGATACAAACTTCGATGAGTTCTTGATTGAATCTCAGCGCACAGCGTCAATCTACGGGACAATGGGCGTACTTGTGGATAAAGCCAGGTCAAGTATCGGCATGACACGAAAGACGGCATTGAAGAAGGGGATATACCCGTATTGCTCATCATATATTCTGCCGAATATTCTGGACTGGAGATACACGCGGGATGAAGAAACAAACCGGCCATCTCTGGTATATCTGAAATTGAAGGATAATGACGGGAAGTATATCATCTGGAGTACGGACTCTTGGTACATGTGGAGTATTGACGCAAAGAAAAATCCGGTGTTGGATGCTCAGGGGGAGAATTCGTTAGGTGAGATACCGTTTGTATGGCTACACAATATCAGGAATCCGAATAACCCATTTATAGGCGTGTCGGATATTAAAGAGATCGCTCGGATCAACGCCAGTATCATTCGGAATTTGTCATGCGGGGAGGAAGTCATAAAGTTTGCGGGGTTCCCGATGCTGCGACTGCCTCAGACTGCGGATAATCAGGAAGATTCACAACAGGTAGTCGGTCACACGTCCGTCTTGCAATTCAATCCAGAGTTTGGCAAAGACGGAAAACCAGACTGGCTCGAATCTGCAATCAAGGAACCGATTGAATCAATAATGGACTGGATTGACAGGAAGATTGGGGAAGTGTACCAGATGTCGCATCTTTCCGGTATTCATGCTCACGAAAAGTCGGATCAGGTAAGGTCGGGAGTGGCTTTACGGTATGAGTTCCAGCAATTGGGGAGGGTACTTGCCAAGAAGAGCGTCAACTTGACAGAGGCAGAGCTTGCCATTATACGGTTGTGGTTGAAATGGCAGAATCAATCGGATATGTACGATGAGATAAACGTGTACCGAACAAAAGATTTCAGCGTTGACGACCTGAACCAGAATCTTCAGAACCTTACCATGGCCAGAACATTGTCTCCGTCCATTACGTTCAAGCGGGAAGTTGCGAAGATGGTTGCAAAGAAGAACCTGCCAGATGCTACTACAGATATGCTGGTGAAAATTAACGATGAGATTGATTCTTTGAAAGAGGAAAAATTCGATAATCAACCGAAATCCAAATCGAACATTCCGAACGCTGGAAGGACGTATATTGGCGCGGGGGGAAACGCGGCGGGGAAAGGTCAAGGGGAAAAGGTTATTGCGTCGCAGGTGAAACTGCCGGGGGAAACGCCTCCGATGCAAGATTGATGAACGCAAAAAGGCCCGTTCTGATTGCTCAGATACGGGCCACTTGCGTTATCAACGTCATTTTCTTATCTCACACATATTGATGGTAGCGCCATGATACTTTAATTCAGCACGTTATACCCGCGTCCTCTCATACAATTCTTGACAATATTGTCCTTCGTTTGAACCGCAGCAGATCCGCCAGCCGCAGCGCCTTGCAAGCCACCGATTGCAGCACCGAATCCGGCGAGTTCCCCAGGATTGACGTTAAATGCTATCCCAACAATCAATCCCGCCAAAGCACCTAATCCAGCGCCAGCACCGGCACCTGCCGCTACGTTTGCGCCAGTTGATACTTGATCCGCGTACTTCTGGCATTCGTTAAAGTCGTTGTCATAAGCCCACTGGCTACGTCCTCTCATGTCAACAATGGGTCTATTCGCCACACAGCCGTAAAAGAAACACGTTGAAATAATCAACGTCAATACGATATATCGTTTCATTTTCATCTCCCTGTTGTCTTATGTTATTAATCACCCCCTCGAAAGTTCATAGTTGTCTCATCATGGCAAAAGTGGATATCGGAAGCCTGATTCATCAACCAGCCCCATTTCATCACTATCAATGTGCCAACCGTTGGATTCCAAATATTCGATTGCTATATGGTCATCATCCGGGCTTCCATAATGTTCACGTCCCAAAATTTCAAACATTTCGTCATAATCTATTAGTACCCCAGGTATAACCCTTTCATAACCAACAAGTGTGTAATTTTCTTTTTTCATCTGTCATCCCCTTCCACTAATAACGATCTAAAGTAACTTGCCCAATTTTCGTTACGATGCATGCTCGCTAATGATGTTATAGCTGTAATTGATTCTTGCGTTTTTGACTCATCCTTGATTGTGTCCCACCATTGTTCAGGTGAAATGCCATCGTATCCAAACATTGCAGCGGCGCACAAAGACAGCGTTCTTGCGTCTTTCTGAATTTGCCGTCTCTGAGTAATTTGTTTCTCATTGTAGGCCATCCCCATTTCTTCACCTGCCATAAACACTTCTTTGAACGCTTCAACCAACATCGGATCACCATCGAAAACCGTATCTTGCCCCATCACTTTTTCAATAGCTTTTCTTATTTCATCCATCGCTTCATCTGATAATGGCATTTTTAGCATATTTTCACCCCCATAATTCATCATTCACCAGCTCCATCGAATCTGTTGTGCTGATGTAATACTGTAAATTGTTCAATGACTTATGCCGCGAATACTTCTGAGTTGCGGCGATGTTAAACTCAGTTTTTTCATAGATTCTTGTCACAAAAGCCTTCCTCATAGAATGACAAGATACCTTCCCCTCCGCTTTAATTCGCTTCGCCAACAATCTTATCGTTGAATTGGCGTTCTGGGAAGTCATCACCTTCCCACGATATGTTTCACTCCTAACGCTCAAGAATAAATGAGTATCCGGGGTTACTTCAATACCGTTCTCTTGGTAATACTTCTTCATCGCGTTCATCGCGATGTTATAGCCTCTGGGAATTGGAAACTCTTGGTTAAATGAACCTTTCTTGCTTTTCAGCCGCAGAGTTGCACCGTCAACGTCTTTAAATGTCAACTCAAGAGATTCTGAGATGCGCGTCCCGAATGTGATACCTGTCAGGATCAATAACCGATCCCGTGGAGACGCAACCTTGAGCAATTCATTTATCTCTTCGTTCGTTATCGCTCTTGACCCCTGCATTGCTTATTCCTTTCTTCTTTCAATGTGATACATAAAATTCATTTCAAAACTCGCCCCTTTATAAGATTCTTGTACCATTCCGGCTTATCCTTATCCGTAAAGTGTAGCATATAGTGTGCTACTATACTATGAATCTTATTCTGACAGAAGAAACAAACGTATGTGTGTTCGTCAAACTTCTCATTAGAATCGCTCGTTGGATTGCACAAAAAGCATCCACGAGTCGCTTCCGTATAAATATCATTAATCTCATCGGCAAACTCGAAGTTATCATCGTTCATGAGTATTTCCGAATCAACTTCGATAAGCCCCTTGTTTATTCGTACCATAGCTATCAGATACGTTGTGATAAAGTCCCAAATCTCACGCTGGTCTTCATTTGACAATTTCCTGAAAGTCCTCATGCCTTTTTTGAACCATTCTGATGGAACCTTTTCCTTTATTGCTTTCGAGAAGTCGATTATGTTCACGTCATTCTTTTCTGCCATTTATGTTTCTCCCAATTTGCGATTAGTTAAGTTTTCTCAAGATGCCAATTTCCGAGTTTTCAATGATCCAATTTCGGTCATTAATACGGCCTTTAACAGTCGGGTCAGTCAGTCTTACTGTGAGGCGGAATACGAGAGCCTCGTCACATGCCTCCATCTTGATCATCTTCCTGTTGACGGGGATATGCCTTCCGGCGATTGAAGCCAAAGCATCCGCCGTCTCTTGATAGCCAATGGTTGAAATGAACTCACTCGATAGCCACGATATCGCTTCGCCTGTTTCTATCAATCGGTATTCGTATGTTCCTGGTGTTGTGATAACTGCTGAATTTAAAATGTATCTCATCGTCTTTTTCTCCTTCATTCGTATATTGTTTCATATTTTAGGATATAACATTGCTTGTTCTTCTTCATATTCCGCCAATTCCGAAGCTGCCAATCGTTCTCCGTTGACTTATCTCCATATCTAAAAAATGCAACGTTATATTTTCTTCCACAGTACCAAACAGATAAAAATTGCGATTAATATTTCCATGTTGTTACTCCTTTTTTCATTTCCACTTTTATTCCAGTGTTATTGTAGTCTCCGCTGTGACGATATTCCTTATAACAAATGCCTCTAAGCGGAGAATTATCATACATCACAACTATCCATCCATGAGCACATTTGTACCCACGTTTCCTGATGGCAGTTAGTTCAGCAGAAGTTAATGGCCTGCCGAATTCACCAGATGTAATTTTGGAGTTCAGCACAGGTAGCCATTCATCTGTTATGTTCACTTCTTTTCCTTCTGGTTTCAAATCTCTACTCAATTTGATTGATATATCACCACACTTTAGGTGAATTATATCAATAATTTTTCGTAACCCGTAAGCATGGATTGTCACGATTGGTGTCGTTCCACACCAACCATGATACTTTTTTATATCACGGTTGGCGTTTGTTGGTATGCCATCATCGACGTTAAATACCAGTGAATAAACAGGCTTGTCACCTGGCATGATGTTTCTTACCTTTGTTTTCGTGATGAGCATACATCTCTCATCAATTTGATACTTTGTCTGCTTCCATTCGGTTTCTCCGTCTGCGCCAACGTGCAGATGTTGCACAGTACCATCTGCACTTATTCGGTATTCTTGTTGTGACAAACGGATTGTGGGGTTCGCTATAATCCTGTCGTCACTTTTTTTATATCGCACGTTTCCTCCCCGTTTTTTTGATACTTATTCAGGTTCTTCCCAACATGCCTGAATAAACAAGCATTTTACTTTGTTTGAAAATTCAAACATCGAATCATCTTTCAAGATGTCTTTGTCAACTTCTGCCAGTTTCAGTTTGACTTTGATTTCCAAAAGCAGATAATTCACGATGAATGTAACGATCTTATCTGCGGTTTCCGGTTCAAGCAAACTCAGTTCCGTCAATCCCTGCTTGAACCATATCATGTTTTGCTCATCTTCACGATGCTTGATTATTTTTGAAAGATCAATGATTTTCATCGGCCTCCTTGATTAATGTTTCAAGCAATTCATTTAATGCACATTCCATCTGTTTAGATTCGTCAATGAACCTGTCAGCAACGGCTTGACTGCTTTCACCCCCCAACCGTTTTAACGCTCGAAGTTCATGAACCATAAAATATGCTGATGCCTGCGCCTTTTCCACCGTTTCAATTTCCAAGTTTCTCATATTCAGCCCTCCGGTTCAAAATCTTCTGGCCTTGTGTGGCATTGAATTGACGACAAGTTTTTCAAGTTTGTCAATTAACACGTTGACCCGTATCGTGAATAACTCATGTAGCATAATCGCTTCTTTGCTCATGTCGCCTCCTATCCACACAAGTTCGATTGTATCCCGCACACACTTTGGATTGCAGTTTCGTACCATGAAGCCTTTCGCTGGAAGTCGGAAGATTCTCCAAGTGTGTCTTTCAGAAACTTTGTGGCTTCGGCACACGATGAACCGATGAACCCTTTCGCATCGACTTTCACTTCTCCTGTTGCAATGCTGAATTTTACGATTATTTCTGGCATGTTACATTCCTTTCATTTTTGATCGAAAACTCTCATTTCGACACCCGCCTTGAACTCTTCGGGATATTTTTCTTTGAACCATTCAACCGCATCTTCATCGTTTAAAAAATGTCTTTTGTCGATTTTTACGGAGAGGATGTCAATTCCACATGATCCTAACGGTTTTTTCTCTGTCCAGAATTCGTATGGAAATGTGAACCCCCCAATGATTATGCCTCTTACATCGTCAGTATAATCCATTTTTCACCCTCCAATACTGATTCTCAGAACCAAGTCATTTGTGACTTCATCAAACGACTCGTAAACGGAATACCCGGCCCTTCTCGCCTCGATTTTGGCCTTCTCAAGCCCATAATATGCCTTGAGTTCGTTCAGTTTGGCTTCATCTCCCCATCGCCCATTGAAATTATCAAATGCAACCATTCCATTGTCTTTAACGACAACAGGGTAACTCCAACCTGTCAACATTACGCCGATGCCTGTTTCCCTGTTGGAAGAGAACAGTTTGTGAACGCCGTATGGCAACATTTCAATTCCAAGCCGCTCGCATGCCGCCGCCAGTGCGTCAATGTCTTTCATCTCAATTGCAATGTTCATTGTGTGAGACACGCCCGATCCTCCTTGTAATTTTAAGTTTTGTATTGACATATCTGCTCAAAAGCAATATAATTTTTCAACACTTGAAAGGATATGCCATGAAATTGATTGCCCAAGTTAAACTTAACACAAACTCAGAACAGTTTTCTGCACTTTTGCTAACACTTGAAACCTCAAACGATGCCGCCAACTTTATCAGTGAGTTTGCTTGGGATAATAAAATATTCAGACAATATGATATCCACAAGTCACAATATTATATTATCAGGCAACGATTTAACCTGTCTGCTCAGGTTGTTGTGCGAGTTATTGCTAAGGTTGCAGACGCATATAAAATGGGTGTAAACAGAAAATGTGTCTTCGTTCGGCACGGCGCAATCCCGTTTGACCCGCGCATTCTTTCTTGGAAACTCGACAAGAAAAACATTTCGATTTGGACAGTATCAGGTAGAATTAAAATTCCGTTTCTTGCTGGCGTGAAACAGATCGACATGCTCAATTCGCTTCAAGGTGAGGCAGATCTTATTTTCAGAGATGGTGCTTTTTATATTCATCAATATTGTAACGTTGTTGAATCCGAAGAATTCATACCAGATGGATTTATGGGCGTTGACTTTGGTATTGTTGAAATTGCATCCACCAGTTCTGGCAAATCCTACTCTGGTAAAGAGCTTACCGGACGAAGAATCAGAAATGTTAAACTCCGCAGGAAACTCCAAAAGAAAGGCACGAAGTCCGCTAAACGTCTTTTGAAGCATCGTCGTCACAAAGAGTCCCGTTTTTCTAAAGATGTCAACCATTGCATAAGTAAACATATTGTCGCTGATGCTGAACGCACGAATCAAGCGATTGTCCTTGAAGACCTCAATGGCATTCGGGAGAGGGTCAGGGTTAGAAGGAATCAGCGATATATCCATGCTTCTTGGGCTTTCCAAGAACTGAAACACTTCATCACTTACAAGGCAAAACGGTCTGGCGTTCCTTTGATTATTGTTGACCCACGTAATTCCAGCAGGGAGTGCTCTGTATGCCATTGTATTGATAAGCGTAACCGTAAAAGCCAAAGTGTTTTTTCTTGTATCAGTTGCGGCCATTCGGCCAATGCTGACGCCAACGCTTCCCTGAATTTGTCTTATCGGGGAAGGCTTGCTGTCAACCAAGCTATCGCGGTGAGTGCTTAAGCGCTTAACTGCAAGCCGTCTGCTTTAACTGATGGTAGTTGACCGTGTGACTCATTTTTGTTTTCCTTTCCAATCGGCAAGCGCAACATTCTTTTTCAATTCGGGCGGTAGCGATGCAAAGTCATACTGAATGCCATCTCTGAAACATCTTGCAGCCATACAGCATCCTGTTCCAACTCCAACGTTGGTTTTTCCGTTAAGCCGACAAGTCGCCACCATTGTTTCTGGATCATAGTCAAGTTCCGGGCATGGGTAGGCTTTGTCAATGTTGTACATAAACTGTGCAACCGGACATGTCTCCACTATGCAGCAGAACCCACATCTGCAACACTCGTTCGGGAATTGGTTCATCTCACCCTCCTGATTTTCTTCGGCACAACCGCCGCCATGTCATTACCATTGGCACACCTGGCGTTATCTTTCGCCCATTCTCTCGCCGCGTCAATCTTCGCTCGGTTCTGTTGGTAAATTGGGTGAACGTTCGCCATAGCCACTTCGATGCCGTCATAAAGTGAGGCAACAACCGTCTTTTCAATTTCTGCGCCCGTGAAATTTTCCATCCGGTCAACGATGTCACACTTGCACTTTGTGTTATACCGATTGTTCATGATTTCCAGAATCTTCAATCTGTCTTCACGACTTGGAAGATCGACAAAAAAGATATCGTCAAAGCGCCTCAGAAACGCCCCCTGTGAAGCGGAAAGAAGTTCTTCTATATCGTTACATGTCGCCACAATATATTTAGGCGTCTCGGATTCCTGCATCCAAGTCAGAAGGTGTCCAAACATTCCGGCTGTTGAACCGCCGTCCGACTTTCCAGATGATTGCACCCCTGATAATGCTTTCTCCACCTCATCACACCAAACAACGCATGGAGCGATTGCATCAATCAGCTTAGTTGCCGCTCTCATCTTTTGTTCTGACTCTCCAACCAATGATCCTTTCAGGCTTGAAATATCAAGCCTGACAAGTGGCATTCCAAGAATCGAAGCCGTGACTTTGGCTGACAGCGTTTTTCCTCCGCCAGGTAAACCAACCAACAGAATACCTTTCGGGAAAGCGGATATCCCATTTATCGGATCAAACCCCCGTTTCCTGTTGTGCAAATACGTTTTCAGTGCGTCAAGCCCGCCAAGCTCTGATTCATCAACCGGCTTGTAAAGCTCCATAAGCCCCGACTTCTTGACGGCCTGTAGCTTCTCGTGCTCCAGCACCGAACGGCTCAGGGAACCGCTCTGAACGATTGACAGAGTTATCGCATTCTCAGCCTCTTCAATCGTCAATCCCTTTGCCGCCGCCATGTCATGAGGGTCAATCGTTATATCCAGATTGTTCTCCGCCACGATCTTCGTTGCCAATGCCTCAATCTCTGATGTAGTCGGCAATGCAAACTCGTATATTGTTATATCCTTCTCGCACTCCACAGGAATTGATATAACTGGGGATACGAAAATGATGTGTCTGTCTGTTGCTTTCAATTTCCATAAAAGATTCTTGAACGATCGGGAAACTTCAATTGATTTCATGAATATATGATAATCCTTCATGAATATAATTGACGTTTCTGGAAGCTCAGAAACACATTGAATTGCTTTCACCGGGTCTTTGATCGACTGGTATTTTCCCGCGTCACAATCCAAAAGCCCGTTCATCAAGTCCCAAACGTAAGTGTGATATTCCGGTGCTGATTTTGATAATGTTGTTATCGCCCTTGCCTCTTCATGGGTTTGAATCCATAATGCAGGATAACCGGCGCTCAGGTAGTCTTTGAATTTGCACATATTATATCCTTTCATGTCGGAATGTGTCGTGAATGTGTCGGAAATGTGTCGTATCCGTGTATCACCTATATCCGTGTATAAAGTCCCGTCTCTCCCGTGAACACACGTTGCAACTCATCAAAGTAAACGTCTTTGGCTTCTGATATTGGATTGACTTTGAGCTTATGCACCCGCATAAACTCAATATCATACAAGTCTTTCCAGTTCAGCGTAATCTTGACGTGAGTTACCTTCTTTGTGTTTCGCATGATACTGAATGATAATGTTTTCTCAGTTCCGGTAAAATTCTTAGCGCCAGTCATTACGATGAACTTGTGGCCGCCGAGTTGTTCGAGTATGGTGTTTGCGCATGTCATGTCGGTACTCATTTTTACACCTCCGCCATTTCCGCCGTCTTAACCGGCAATTTTATCTTCCGCCCGACTGCTCCAGAAATCTCTTTCGCAATCATGATAACTTCCGCCCTGGCCGCTTCATTGTCTTTTAATTCTTGCGCCGAGAAAAACAGTATCCTGTCTTTCATTTGTTGCGCCGCTTGCGATATATCCGCATCCCCGGAAATATTCAGCCGGGGTAGAACATCCGCTAATTCTTCAATCGAACGAAGCAATGCAGACGGCTTCCGGCTTTTGTCGTCAATGTTCTCAAGCCGGTTGATTGTGTCAGCCAATATTGTTTCGATTCTCGAACGAAGGTTGCGAGTTGCGTTTTCAATCGCCTCATCGTGCCTGGTTCTCGCCTGTTCCATAATCCTGTCAACAGATGTTGACATTGCGTCAAACTGCGGCGCGTTTAAGTCAACGATTGGCTCGTATTGTAATTCGATATGGAACCGCTCGAATACTTGGTGAGGCATGATGTATGCCTCGTAATCGAACAGTTGGCCGAGAATCTCCCTGTCTTTCTCAATCTCTTGAGAGAAGTTTTCAAACAACAGGGAAGCCGCACCATACAGCGCATTGTCGGCAAACTCACGCATTTGCTCTTGATACTTCTCGAAGTTGCCTTTTGGCAACAGCCCCCATCCATCGTACGTCCACGGGACGGTATTATCCCGGTGGTACTTACGAGCAGTTGATATGATCGTCCGGCAATTGGCCGCGTACTCAGACTTTGACAGTAACTTCTTTGTGTGTCTCAGTGCCGCCTTTTGAGTATCTACCGCCTCGTTAAACGTTAAGGCGGTTTTGTCGTCAACTCTCTTATCACCCGTCCATGAGTGGAAAGTCGCCTTTACCAACACAGCTTCTCTCGATAAATTTATTGTCATGGTTCCCCCTTTCAAATTAGAATCCAACCCAAGTATCCGGCGACCGTTCCTGCAATGAAAGCAGTCGCCGTGATTGCCATAATATCCTGAAATGCAATCAGGATACCGGGCGGCCTCTTACCGTCTATGTTTAAATCCATCGCCGCGCGGTTGTACATCGCCCGCTCGTTATTCGCATAAGTAATGAAGCTCATGTTTATCTCCTTACAATTTCATCGGCATGATTACCGTGGTTTGATCCTGATATATGAAAGATGCCGGTGATCCCCCGTCTTTGGGAATCCGTACATTAACTTCATCTCCGGATTTTATTCCTGTGATTGCATTCAATATGTAAATCGGATTATAAGCCGTCTCTATACTTATCCCCGGCACATCACTTTTGTACGGGACTTCAAACGTAGAGAGTTCCCCTATTTCCGGATTTGTTGCCTGAATTTTAAATCCACGTTCGTTGAATTCTACGATTGCTCCGATGTAACTGGTCTGGTCAAGTATTCCCTGTGTCTGTTTAACAGCATATCTCATGGCATCCGCGTCAATCATAACAGAGTCAAACGTTCCAATATCCGACAATAAGTCAGAGATGTCAGGGAAACTGCCTTGCATCAGATACCCCCATATCGTGGTCGATTTGTTAAAAATTTCATAAAGAGAGTTTTCTTCTCCATCGGATATGCGAATTGATACAGAACCCCCCACAACCATATCTTTGGGAATATACTTAAACGATTTCCGTGGTATTAATACGTTCATGTCATCCGGCATATCACCTATCTTCCCTGCAATCAAAAGGTTGCCATTTGTTCCTAATATTGCCTTGTCTTTTCCAGAAAGACAAACACCTAAAGTATGCGGTCGTCTATCTTCATTGGAAGGCGGACATCGTACTATTGCTTCAATATGCCGAATTTTCACATCTATGATTACAGCATCAGATTTAAAAGGTTGCTGCACCAATAATGTGTTATTCTCTCTCACAACAACATGCCAGATAGCACCGGCACTATCTGATATCTTTACCCATGAGTTCTCTTCCATTTCAATCGTTAGATATTCAGCCTTCGATTTGTTTATCAATTTTGACAGTACCACCGCGTTAATCTCAAATGGTGGACAATCACCTTCATCGTGAACACGTTTAATCCGTTGCTCAAATGCGCCTTCACATGAAAACGAACGTACCGACATTCTTTCTGTCATATCAATGCAGATACATGGGAATACTGAATTTGCTTCCGTGTACTTCCCCGCCGTTGTCACCGCTGCTAATAATTCTTTTCTATTCACTGTTACTGTCATGTTCCCCCCTCTGTTTTATGTTACATGTGGCATCCGTAATATGGTGGAACGTAGTCCTTTTCCCATATCATCACTGGGTATTCGCTATCATCCGGCCTAAATATCAATTCGTATTTTTCATTCAATCCGGCAAAACAGTCTTTGTGGTATCCAAAAACTAATATCCTCCAGTTGTATTTTGAAATTATTTCACGCTCGATTAACATTATGAAATCACACATTCCGCCCCCTTATTTTTGGCCTTGTCAAATGCCGCCTCACGGCATGACCGGGGAACTCCGCGCCCCGGTTTCGGCCTCTTATCTTATTTAGTTCTCAACACACGGTAATAGCCATACGTCCCACTGCAACTAAAATCAGCCATCATAGACTCTCCTATCTTTAACATTCTGTGGTTTTTTGCAGATTTAGACATGCAAATAGTTAAATGTGCATTATCTTCAGATACTTCTCCGCCCAGAATATCTGAATCGCTCTTCGGATCAATAATTCTGAATAATTTTACGTTCATGTCCCCGCCCCCATTATGGCTTGATATAAGCGTTCAAACCAATCGTGATAGGTTTCCCTTGTACCATCGCAGTTGTGACTACATTGCCCCTCGAAGAAGCCACGACCATTGTTTTGCCTGATGCTGATGGTTTTGGCGGATTCTCCATGTCAATTTCGATTACCAACTTGTTTCCCTTGATTTCAACTTTCATGATGTTCTCCCCGTGTGTTTGTTGCCCCCGAATTACCGGGGATAGTTTATAACCAGTATTTGTGGACGTTAATCCACATCATTGTTCCTAAAAAATCAATAAGTGCCTGCCACCCAAGATGATTGTCAGACATGTGTGCTTTTTCGTTGTTGTATCTGACTGCGTAATAAGCAGTATTGGTATCTCTATCTTTCAAATACCCCAACCGCTCTGGTAGTGTTTCCATATCCGCCCCCCCCCCTAATATTCGACGTTGATATATGTAACTCTTGGAGACTTCTTTAAGTGAGACGCATATATACAAGCATCTCCATGATGAGAAAACCTCGCCGCAGTCTCAAGTGTGACATGCGCGTCCTCAAATATAGGATCGTAGCTCACTACAACTTTATACTTCAGCCGTTGTTTTTTACTGTTATAGATTCTACTCCTGGAAAACTTTTACAGTGCATGTCTGTTCCCCCCCTGTTTTTAAATGCAAGTTAATGCCGTCATGAAGCTAAGTATGCCGAGTGTAACCAGCATGGCTATTGAGTTATTGATTCGTCTTTGCATAACTCCCCCTAAAATGGATAGTTTGTTGTAACCGTCCACATCCCTGTAATAGAACTATGCCACGGATTAGATGCACTCCACCCCATTTTTGACAAACTTCTCATGAGGATAAACGCCTCGTTTTCCGTGTTCCGGCCAATGTTTTGAAGCATAATCCCCCTTATATTAATTCGATAGTATCTACCCAACATGGCCGGTCACACGGATGGAAGTCGGAAGTCGATCTTCCTGTTGTTTGCCATTTGTCGTTTTCAATAACAAACGCCGGGTCATCCGTTTTCCTCCAACTTACAACCATTTCCGCCAGTTTTATCGTTATGTCTCTGAATCCGAATATCTGACAAATGCCAGTATCCAATGTCTTTAGTACGAGTAAATCCATAGATATGCCTCACATGGCCTCAATCAGCATGTTGTATTTTTCGATAAGCTGCCACAACGGGGAAACAGCGTCCCCGATAACTTCCACAATATCCGCCGCCAGTTCTTCCAGGCGGTCAATCTCTGCAATCAGTTTTTCTCTCATGTTACCCCCCCCCTAAAAGATTAAATCTAACGTTACATTTGTTTCCCCCATAAAAGAAAGCCCGATTACTCATCCGCCCCGACAACCGAGGCAATTTGTAACCGGGCAGGGGGATAGCCGGTCTATATTTTGTATATCATGCCGCACGACAGGCAATGGAATAAATCATCGTCTATCGGAGGCTGGATGTTGTCCATATCACGTTCGCCGCAGTGTGGACAAATACACACATACGGGACGGAATTATATCCGCAAGTCTCGCAGCCTATAACTTCCCATTCATTGATTATTTCAAGTTGTGCAGTATCCGATTCTTTACACTTCGGACATATAATATTGCCGCCCGAAAGATATTCGATTGTCATTGCGCCCCCTATCTTGCCGCCCATATCCACCATTCAGAATGTTTCATCTGTTTGCCGGATACTGGATGATTTTCGATGCAGTCTGCCATGAGTTCCCAACCCCGAAGCCGGAACCCACGCACGTCATATTCGCCGTGCCACTTTGCCGCTTTTATATCCCGGATAAACTCAAGCCCAAATACTCCGGGGCTGTATTCATCCGGGTTTAGTTTTTGCCATCTCATGCCGCCCCCTATCTATGAGCATATTTGCAATAGTCGTATGAGTCTGGCGAAACTTCGCCGCCCATATTTCAAGCACTTGGTTATTATAATACTCGGCCAGTATCTCATATATGCCCGGAATACTGAGCAAGTCAGTTCCGTTCTTTTCGCCCAATATCGAAGTCAAGATGCCGATGAAATCTTCGTTCGTCATTTTTGAATACTTTGACATGCCGCCCCCTCGCCCCCCCAGAAAAAAGAAACCCGGTAACTTGTACGCCCTGACTATCAGTGCAACTCGTTACCGGGTGGGGGATAATCCGGTTTATTAATTTGTAGGTGTTAAGCCGCTTTTACCGGCTTGCTCTGCTCTACCGCCGCCGTGTAGCTTTCAAGATCGGACAGAATCTTCTGTGCCGTCTTAATCATGTCTTTGGCCGTAGCCTCCAACTCAATTCTGTGAGCCTGTGACTTCATCGCTCCGATAAGCACAAGTCCATCGTCTTTAGTTTTGGCAAATGGGGTATTTTTGAATGCGAAAAACCCGCTTTTGAGACTGCCCCAGGCTTTTCTTGCCAAAGTCTTATCTCCGTCTGTCGTTTCTTTCAGATTGTTGAAGATGGTCGTCTGTGCAACGTGCGCCAGATAAGCGTCAACCGCCGCCATTTTCTTTTTGTCGTTAAGGCATGTTTCCGCCCTTTGAAATGCACCCATCTGTTTTGATGGTTCTGCAATCGTTGATAGCCGCCGCGCCACCGATTTCGAGAATCCCCGGTCAACAGCATCCTGAATCGGTTTTTGGCAGTTACAAAGCATCAGGTCTAACTCAACCGTGGCTTTTGACACGCCGAAAGTCTTTGCGATTCTTTCCTCACTCCATCCGGATTGGGTAAGCCGGTGATACCCATTGGCTGTTTCCATCGGGAGAAGCGGAACCCCGGTATTTGCGCTCATCTGTTTTACAAGTCTCTCAGCGCCGGTTGACTTGGGGACTACAATCGCCCGAATGGTCGGGATATTGGCAATACGGCACGCCTGATAACGCCGCTCGCCATCCTCAAGAAGATACTGCCCCGGAATATCAGGGTTCAGTGATACCCGGATTGGGACAAGTTGTCCGTTCTCACGGATATTGTTGCCCGTCTCGACAAGTGATACCCGGTCAAATGTTTTACGAGGTTGATCCGGGTCAGGGAAAACAGCGTCAAGTGACAGCACAAGAATTTCGCCGGATACGTTATCGGCATGAGATACCGGGGCAGGTTCGGGAATTGTCACCGGAACCGCTGGAATGTCATAAACGGGTTCAAACGTTACCGCAGGCTCCACCGGCGCGGGCAATCCGTCAGCCGGGATAACATCATATTCAACAACCGGGGCAGGCGTTTCCGCCACAATTTCCACCGGGATAATTGTTGATTCGGGTGTTTCAATAACCTGGGCAGCAACTTCAGCCGCCGTAACTTTTGCCGTCTTTGTCTTTTTAGGTGTAGCCATGTTATATCCCCCTCAGAATATTTTTGATTGTTATTTGCGCCAGGCTCATCAGTGGCCGCGCTTTTATCGCCTGTTAGCCAGACGCGGTATTATTGCCCCCGCGTTATGGGGTTTTGACTACATTTGTGATATTGCCCACACTTTCATCTCTTGTCTGTCTGTTAATACAAGAAAGTGCTGGTTATAAAATCTCACTGTATATTCATTGCAAGTGATTTCATTGCCAACATTATCGCACTTTGCCCATGTGTTCATATTTAGCAGAAACATCATAATTCACCCCCTGTAATTTGAAGTTAGTCAAACATAAACCACCGTTGTGCAAAGCCCGGAGGATCAATTGATTTCATCATGGACAAAATCGCCCCAGTCCGACTGGCAAGACTTACGCCGGATATTCTCATCTGTGTGTAGAAAAATAGCTTTGTCATAATCCCCCCTGTAATTTGAACCCCCGGCACATCAGCAGCTTGGGTAAGTTTCGCCGGTTAAGCTGGACACGGTACAAGCCGCCGTGTTATCGGATTGAATTGTTATTCTTCGGATGATTCTGGTTGCGATGATTCGGGTGATGATTCGACTTCCCCCCAAACTCGGCGGAAGTCTGCGATTGAATCTTGAGCTTCGTAATTTGCCCACTGGTCGTTGTTGCGGCCAGCAACTTCGTATCCTGAATAAACGCTCATGTTCGTTCCCCCTAATCTATAAAAGGATAATCCTCACGCCGCCCACAATTCGGGCAGGTGAATACGCCCTCGCCAGTGGAATCATTCGTACATCGTACCGAACAATTCCAGCAAGACTCCTGTCCGCAATCCGGGCAGGTAAAAGTTAAGTATTCATGCCCGCCTTCATCAGCGAACTCGCCACAGCCGATATTGTTAGAACTTGTCATAAATCCCCCTGTATCCGGTATTTGTTTAGCCCCGGACAGGCGTTTTGTTGTTAAGTTAAGCCAAAAGTCTAAATCAATCCACAAACTACCAGCCCTTGTGTCTGGATCATGCCAGCATCCGCAGCAGCCGGTTATACCGATATGCCTTTCAGAACCTAAAGAGCGCATATCCAAGTTTCTTGTTTGTGGACTGATTTAGGCTTTCGCCATGGGTTCGCTTCACTTCATGTTGCTTCCCGAATTTGATAACTCAAAAAACACGTTACGCCGAAAGACAAACGTTTCAGAACTTGACAGGATTCACTTTCAATATTGCGCCTCCCCCTCACAATAACCCGGAAAGTCAGCATGGATTGAATATGTTTCCATATCCCGAAACGCCAAACATGGCGAAACGCTCAAATTCAGTTAGCAAGAATCCGTCCATAGCTAACCCCTCATGAGATACGACTTACCGCCCATGAACAGCGCCCTTGACGATGGCGTTCCGCTTCAAGTCATGCCGGTTGATAGTGACCTATCTCGAATACTGCCAGGCGAGACTTCCCATGTTTGGAGTTTTTATATAGTCCGCAACCCGGACTAAGAGGTTTTTAAGATATAATCATGGCAGGCAATACCTGTAACCCGCGCACTATTCCCCTCGGTATTTCATCGACAAGTCAAAGCATGGCAGTTAAGCCATTGGAGCCGGGACGAAACTCCAGATTGTCATGAATAGGCGTTCTTTGTGGAAATTCCCAGCTACAACTTGACTCTCGGACGCTGGATAATCCGTGAGCTGTAAACTGTTGTCAGTTAGCCAGATTGTAGTCAATCACCCAGGCGTTAAGATAATTGTCAAGTTGCCACCCGGACAATATCGTATCAAGTCAATCCCCATACCCGACAGCATGGGATAAACCCCGGCATCATCGCTGAATGCGCTCCACCGGCAAACTATCGTAGCAAGCCAAATGCTCCAGCCGATAAACTGGAAACACACACTTGGGGATTATCGCTGCTAACTCCCCCCAAACAATTTGCAAGTTGTGAGTAAACCGGACTCGCAATAATACTGATTGCACAGGCGATAATCCACCCGACAATCTCAAGACATGTCAAGAATCCCAGAATGAAAAACATTGCCTTGAATTATTCATTCAAGGTCACGTTTCTTAATCATGAACCCGTGGCTTTTGAAGATTTGTAATGCTCTCGGCACAATTGCCATCGGAAGAACACTACCAAAAAACGAAACAAGTCAACCGATAAACTAAACACGTTTATCAATTCAATTCTTTCCTCTTTCCTCTCATTCCCTATAACGTATTCCCGAGGAAAACAAGACAAACAAAAAAGGCCAATTGGATAAAAACCAATTGGCCTTGAAAATGAAGAGGAAAGAATTACCAGCTATAAGCAGGGGTACCAGCCTGACGCTGTACATAGTCTGATAGGTCACTTGCTATAGGCTCGATTGTATTTCGGATTTTAACCATGATACGACCTATTTTGCGAATGTTGCAGCCCATTTCTTCTGCAATTTCCGCCTCTAAATATCCATTCATTTTCATATCGAATACATTCAGATGTATTCCAGTAAGAAGTTTTCTTGCATTCCTGTGAAAGTCAGAATCCGTAACCATGACGGACAGTCCGTCAATGATTTTACCGCTTGTCCTGTTTATGACAGCTATCTTCTCTTCTTTGCGCGCAAAAAAAGTATTAGCTGCAATCAATTCAACATGATCAATTCCAATAACATTGGGATCAACAGCGTCTTTTACCTGCGGTCTTTTTGCCGCTTTCCATGTTCTGGATAAATTGGAAATGGCATTATTATAAGCATTCCTGCAATATCCGATATTATCGGATATATGGGTAAAATCAATACCAGTACATTTATCAGCGAATGACGAGCTGATATAACGCTCTCCCGCTTCGAGGATATTGATAATGCAATCGGTAGTTGCCAATGCGAGCAGTTCATCCTGCTCACAATTGACAGGCGCGCGTTTTGCGCTCCCGTATTTGCTATGCTCACAAGAAGACGTTATGGCATTATGGCCTGTTTGTTTTGAGCGGACATAGCTCGTCTTGTCCGTGTAAAAATCGGACATATTGCCAATTTGCTTAGATGTTGCTGATGTACCGTTGACCTTTGCCATTTTAGGCAATATTGCAAGGTCTTGTTCAATCCCTGACCTGTTATCATAGTTAAAAGGTCCCGACATAGTCGGGATAAATGTCAATTTTGCATTCATGACATTTTTTGCCAATATCTTGTTAATTTTACCCAATTCCTCATGAGATAAACTAAAGATAGTACAAATAATTTTCCCTTTCTTTAGCAGGACATAAAACTTTTGTCCAAAACATCTGGACATTTCATCTTTGCCGATAATTCCATTTTTATAAACTCTCATCGTTGTTTTCCCCTTTCAACCTTGCAATCGGTAAAGATTGCAAGGTGGTTTGTGATTTAATAAAACGCTCTTTCTGCAATTGCCAGTGCTTCCCGAACGTTTTTCTGGACTGTATAAAACGTATCCTCGATGATTATCATCAACTCTCCCATATTCATTTCCATATTCATTCCATATAAGTTTTCATCAATCTCTTGCTCGTCTATGTTTGAAACTTCCATATCTAACACAGATTCGAGCGCGCCTTCCTCTTTCCACCAACTTGACATTTGATCTTTAACCATCTTTTCGATTGATTTTTTCATTTTCTATTCCTTTATATAATAATGTTGTTTCTAACCCTCTTCTATTTGCCATATTACTAATGCAATTATTTAGCCAATGATGTATTTTTTTTGTCTTTTTTTATTTGCAATAAAAACAGCTATTTATTACATACTATTTTTAATAGCAAAGAGAAAAAACAGAATATGGGTAAAAAGTATGCGGATACTGGATACTGAAAACTGGATACTATATATCCGATTCAATAATATCAACTACTTACAGCTAAAAAATACCGAACAAATGCTCATTTTATTCTTTCATACACTATATATGGTATATCTAAAGATTTTAACCACTATATATAGCGTTATGCCAAAAAAGACATAACGAAAAATCCATACGTTTTTATAAAAAACATATACCTTGCAATATTCTTTTTCCTATTGCCATCAACTATTTGATTATATAACAATTTTTCAAGACAATGAACCATGGATTCAATACAGTTACCAAAACACATACGTTTTTTCAACACTCATATCATCAT
>CAIMCT010000437.1 GCA_903839535.1 uncultured Desulfobacteraceae bacterium | reverse complement strand
TCGTTGACGCTAAAAACTCAACAGAAGTTAAAGACTTTCACGTTGAAAAATGGCAGAGCATCATTCAAAAACACAGTTGAGTCTAATAAACAAGAGAAACTCTAACCAGTCGTTGCATCGGACGCAAAAAGCCACACCGCTGAACTTGGTGTTAGGCTTTCTGTGATAAACGAGGCGGGAGATCGAAAATGTCCTACAGCGATTTTAAAACCGTAGAAAATATTAAAGATAAATTTAAAATACCGATTACATCTGGAGAATCCCTTTTTTCCGAAACAGAGGAAATTGAAGCGGGTGATATATTGACTGAAATATTTGAAGACAACATACCGTTAGCCTTGAACATCAATACGGAAAAAGCCCGTTCGGAACTGATTGTCTGTCCCGTTCTGGTGGAGGTCAGAAGAATATTGAACAGAAAGGTCAGCCTGTTTTCGGGAATAGATTTCAATGTTGATGACACACTCGGCTTGACAGGATACTGCGATTTCATAATGAGCAATTCTCCGGATCAGGTGTTTCTCGAATTTCCGGTAGTCTGTATTGTTGAGGCGAAAAATGAAAATATCAAGGCCGGATATGCCCAGTGTATCGCTGAAATGATTGCAGCCAAAATATTCAATGAAAGGACTTCCACCGAGGTGTGCTACATACTCGGAGCGGTAACAACTGGAAGCAACTGGAAATTCCTCAAATATGAAGGTGGAAAAGTGTTTGTGGATTTCGATGAGTACATGATAAGTCGGGTGAATAAAATACTTGGTATTTTTGTAGAAACAATGAAAAAGAATAGATAGGACACTATGAGCATCATCGGAAAATTGGTTGGGGGGGCCATCGGCTTTGCCCTGGGAGGCCCGATCGGCGCCATTGCCGGCGCTGTGTTCGGCCATGCATTTGACAACAAACCTGCAGATAGTTCTTCCGCCATGCGTCTGTCTTATGGCGAATCGTCGCAGATCACTTTTTTTGTGGCAGCATTTTCCATGCTGGGCAAACTGGCCAAGGCGGACGGCCAGGTTTCCCGTGCAGAAATGGATGCCGTCCAGCAGTTCATGACTTATGATCTGAACCTGAGCCCGGAAAGCCAGCAGGTAGCCATCAACATTTTTCATACGGCGCAGGAATCTCCCGAATCCTTTCAGAGTTTTGCCTCTCAGTTCTACGGGCAGTTTCATGTTCAGCCTCAGATGCTGGAGCTGATGATGGATATTCTGCTCCGGGTGTCGGTTGCTGACGGTGTAATCCATCCCAGCGAAGAACGGCTGATTCAGTCGGCGGCTTCGATTTTTGGTTTTAGCGCCGCCCAATATGCCGTAATACGGTCACGATCCGCACCGGATGTAAACAAATATTATGCAGTTTTGGGATGTACGCGCAGCGACCCGGATGAGCAGATCAAGAAACAATACCGCAAGCTGGTCTCTGAATATCATCCTGACAAAATCATTGCCAAAGGCCTGCCAGATGAATTTATCAAGTTTGCCAATGACAAGTTCAATGAAATTCAGGAAGCCTATGAAGCTGTCAAGAAAGAAAGAGGGATTCATTGACCAGGAAGTCTGCCCTCCTTCTATCATATAATCGCATCCTGTTGATTCAGCTTGGCGATATTGGGGATGTCATTCTGACGCTTCCGGCTGTAAGAGCGCTCAGGGAAAATTTTCCGCAGTCTATACTTGTGGTTTGTGTACGCGAAAAGGCAAAGGAAATCATTGAAGATTGCCCTTGGGCATCAGAAGTGATGGCCGTCCGAAAGGAACAGAAGCGATTGAAGTCCGTGATTCTGGATCAGGCTCTCTGGATCAGGGAACTGCGCGCGCACCGATTTGATTTGGCGATTGATCTTCGCACCGGCACACGTGGCGCGATCATTGCTGGATTATCCGGCGCAGGTACGCGAATCGGCCGGTTTGCAGCCGATGGCAGGCTGTGGCGAAACCGCGTATTTACTCAATTGGTCACGCCGCCAGACGAGGCGTTCCAGTATGCAGCCGAACACAATCTGAATATCCTCTTCCCCCTGGGCCTGAAGATTCGGGACAGAGTACCGCAAATTACGATCCCCTGGCACAGAAAACAGGCCGCTGGCAGGCTGCTTTCCAGTGAAAAAATTCCCACGAATCGCCCGCTTCTGGCATTTCACCCGTTTTCCTTGTGGAAATACAAGGAATGGCAAGTGAATTCCTGCGCCGAACTAATTGATGATGTTCAACTACGTTATGACGTAACTGTCGTCATTACCGGATCATCGGAAGAGCGCAGCCGCGCGGAGCAGGTGATGGCGCGTTGCCGAACCAAACCCTTTAATCTGGCGGGGAAAACATCCATCGGTGAACTGGCCGCCATTTTTGCAGCCTGCTATGGTTTTATCGGGGTGGATACCGCCGCTCTTCACCTGGCGGCTGCCGTCGGCATCCCAACGTTGGGCATTTTCGGGCCGTCTCCTGCAGTATGTTGGGCGCCGAGAGGCAGCCGCCGGCATACGGTGGTTTCCAAAAAAATGTCCTGCGTTCCCTGCCGCCATAAAGGATGCCATAACTCAGAAATCAGCCAGTGTCTGAATGAATTGACTTTAGCGGACATTCATGAAGAGCTATGCAGGTTTATTGAGCTGAAGGTTAAAATAGCGAGCGTGTGAGTGTAGGCATTACGGGTATCTTTCTTAAATTCGATCACCCCATATATAAAAATGCGCATCCTTCATTTTCTTGTTGACACTTTCTGAGTGTATCCTTTATTTCCAGGCCACCAGTTTTATATATTTGGCGGCTTTGATCGTCGTTCCATCCAGATCATTATGACTGATTTCCCCCTTTAGAAAAGGGGGATTAAGGGGGATTTGAAAACGGGGGTAAGCTACCAACGACCACTAAATCCCCCCTGACCCCCCTTTTTCAAAGGGGGGAATCCTTTCGATTTTAGATTGTTCGATGAAATTAAAAATGATACCATTACGGCCTACTTTCACTTAATTGGAGGATTGCCATCATGAAGAAACTATGTATTATTTGGACAATTCTTGCGTGTCTGTTGATTTTGCCTGCTTTTCTGGAAGCTGAAGTTACACCGCCAATTGAAGGCGGAAAGCTGCCGGACATCAGGCTTGCCATCCCTGCCGATGCCGGTTACCAGACGTATCTGGGCGTTAAAGGAGATGGAACCTTTTCTCTTCCCCAGATCAAGGCGTCGGTTGTCATCGTTGAAATATTCAGCATGTACTGCCCGCACTGCCAAAGGGAAGCCCCCAGCATCAATGATCTGTTTTCAACGATTCAGCAAAGCAAAAAACTGGCGGATAAGGTTAAGCTCGTTGGCATCGGCGTGGGCAATTCCCGGTACGAAGTCGAATATTTCAAAAAAACATACTCAATTCAGTTTCCGCTGTTTTCTGATGGCGAGTTTATCGTTCACAAACAGCTCGGTGAAGTCAGAACACCTTATTTTATCGGCATCAAAATCCTCAAAGATGGCAGTCACAAAATCTTCTATTCCAAACTTGGAGGAATTGCCGACAACACCAGCTTTCTGAAACTGATTCAGGCACAATTAACCAAATAATGTTCTGACATGGAGGGGTCATGCAATCATTTCTGAAAACCATCCCGGCAATCGCTATTTTCATATTGTTGACGTCAGGCTCGGCGTTCGCACTTTCGGATGCGTACAACTCGATGTTCAAGTTTTTTCTTGCAGAATTATGGCAGGTAGCTATCAATGGTACTCCGCAAGGTTTATGGGTAGGCCATCGCGAAGGGATGTGACCAATTTCAGGGTGATGTAAGATTTTGCTGGACATTTGCGATCCT
>CAIMCT010000436.1 GCA_903839535.1 uncultured Desulfobacteraceae bacterium | reverse complement strand
GCCCCAAGAGTATCTCCATATACCTGTCGGTCATCTCGCTGACGGAATAAAGGTATTCCACGCCGTTCCCATCGGTCACGCTCTTGAGATCAGTGAATTCCGGAAAATTCGGCAATCTGGCCAGAAGCGGCTCCACTTCATCAGCGCCGATCCCCATCACATCTTTCAGGGACTTTTTTCCCACAAGATTGCCTTTTTGAGACTCCTTTCTGATGAGTCTCACAACTTCCTCAAGCCTCGCCATCTCATCATAAACAGTCGATTCACTTTCCATAGCCCCACCTCATGATACCAGCAGGTTAAGTCTCTCCAACTCGTCCGCCACGCTGCTTAGTCCGAGCCTCTCCAGGGTCGCCCGGGTCGGTGCGCCGAGCTGTTCGTCCCATCCCATCTCTTTGTAGAACATCGTAAGAGCAAGCTGCATGTCGTCCCTGTCCATCTTTATGGTTCCCCTGGTGAACGCCTTCACTTCGGGATCCACATCGAAAACCCAGTCCATCATTACATCGTGCTTTCCTCTCATGTCCGTTGTATTCATGTTCTTTACGGTGAGCGCCCGGTGAAGAGTCAGTATCCTCTCACCAGCCAGATCAAGCTCCGCCTCGGATATCTCTTTTCCCGTCACCATGGACATGAACTTCGATTCAAGGGCCGTATCTCCCCTGTAGCTCCGGCCACTTGAAGGTGATACGGCCATGGGCCACATCCAGTTGCATAAGGTAAGTGCATCATGGATGCAGTTTCTTGCTAAGGACCACTTTGCAAACCTGGCCTTGTATGGGTTCATCGGCTTGTAGTCCATTGGAGCATCCAGTGCATCAGGTGAACCGAAGAGTTCTCCGGCGACTTCCTTGAGTATCTCAATGGGCAATCCGGAGCCAATCAAGTTCATATGGGTGTGGGACTGGGCATCCCTGTTGAACATGCAAGATATCAGCGCTCCAACCTGGCCGCCCGACTCGCTGGCGTGGTGCTTCGGGTATCCCATGGGTGACCATAAGCCATAGGCTGCGTCGTTCCAGAAGTCTTGGCCATAGTTCCATCTCTGTGCGATCCAGTAGGTACCAAGACCAAGGTTGGAGAATTCCCCTTCCTTGAAGGCGATCCTTCTGTAGAAGTCCTTAAGGAACGCTGGATTGCCGTTTTCGAGAAGATCCCAGGGTATGGAATCGTACTCCTCCCTGGGAAGCCTGTTCTGAAGTATGCCGTGTTCGTAGGCGTACTTGAAGTCCTTTCCCAACATACCGTAGTTGCACCATACGCCGTAATCATCGGCGAGCTTTGCTCCCAGCGCCCTTGTTATCATGTTGGCATCGCCCGCCTCAAACTGGTCCCTCACTCCCTTGCACATCACTATAGAGGGCGAATGAAAGCCCATGCAGGTATTGGCGACGAAGGGCGAAACGCCATAAGTCGCAAGCTTTGGTATGTTCAACTGTGAATGGCATCTTATGGGGCACGACTGGCATCCGCCCATCCTTACAGTGTATTTTTCGGCAAGCGGTCCCAAGTCTAACACGGATTTCATGGTCCTGTAGCCAACCTTGTTGACTTCCCCCACTGCACAGATACCTGTCTCCACAGCAGGCTTTGCGGCGCCCCAGGAGAGTCCGGCTCTGGCGGTCCACCGCGACGTTGGACTATGATATTCCGCCCAGGGCTGGGGTGTGCTGGGTACAACGTGCTGGGTGTTAGCGCCGATGATATCCGTCTTCATGTACCTGTTGAGTTCAACAAAATCGGTGCCTTTACATGCAATTCGTACAGAGCCTGTACCTTTCACGGCGACAGCCTTCAGTTTCTTCGAGCCAAGCACTCCGCCATGTCCCCCCGCAGAGTGAGAGGCGCCGTTCATGATCACGGAAAGGTTCACCATGTTTTCTCCAGCCTGCCCTATGGCTGCGATGGATGCTTCCTTGCCGATGTCGGCCGCCAGTATCGCCGTCGATTCGCTTATGCCCTTTCCCCATACATGCCTTGCATCAGCGATAGTCACCTTGTCATCCTCTATTCTCAGCCATACGGGTTTTGGCGATTTTCCCTCTATGATTATAGCATCATATCCTGCGTACTTCATCATAGCAGCAAAGTTTCCGCCCATGTGTGAATCCGACACTGCATTGTAAGGGTTGGTGGGCAGAAGCGATGTTATGTTAGTTCTGGAGCTGCACGGAACGCCGCTTCCCGTAAGCGGTCCCACTGCGAATACCAGCTTGTTGGCCTCATCGAAGGCATTGGTTCCCTGGGGTACTTCGTCGAACATTATCTTGTATCCGATGCCCATTCCCCCTATCAGGAATTTGTATGCTGCTGTGTCCATTGTTGAAATGCTTCCGGTGGTGAGGTTGACCCTCAATATCTTTCCGGTCCATCCATAGGGTTTGTCAGCCATTGTCATCCTCCTTCATTAACAGAACAGAAGCTGTTCGCGCTTATTCATTGCAATTTTCACATCTTCCCACGGAATGACAGACAGCGCCCCGGTTGGGCATGCAGCAGCGCAAGCGCCGCAGGTGATGCACTTGGAGGACTTTTCAGTCTCCGGATCAACATTCGGTACATGCCACGGGCAGGCCTGAACACATGCGCCGCAGCCTATGCAGATATCCTTGTTCACTGCTCTGGCATTGCCATGGTTCTTGTCGGCGAATATGGCATCAACAGGGCAGACATTTTTGCAGAAAGGTTCTCTGCACTGCTTGCAGGTTGTCAGAGTCATTTTACGGTTTCCATACTGACCGTCTGCATGGGTGAAGTTGATCTTGGGACCTTCTTTCCCGAAGTTGTAGTTCTTGCTAACATTGATTCTGGAAATGAAAGGCTGTATCTTTCCCTCGTTCAAGGCTGTGCAGGTTATCTCGCACCTCTGGCATCCTGTGCATCTGGATGCGTCAGCGACCAGCAGTTTCTCCGCCAGCGGGAATACAGCAACATACTTGGTCGCACAACCGAAAAGGTTGAGAATGGACAAAGACACGACTGCGCCGCCGAGTCCCTTGCCAGTGAGAATCAGAAAATCTCTTCTGGTCCGATCTTTGTCAAAAAAGTTTTTCTTTTCTTCCATTGATTACCATCCTTTTTGTATTGTGGCGCTGCACCGGGTTGCGCGGTGCATGGCGGATCAGATTTCCTGATTATATTTTTTCTTCCGGAAAATCAGGTTCAAGCGATTCCATCACACGGTCGCATTCACTTCAATTCCGGCCCCCTTCAAAAAACCGTGATACACATCACGGCCCCCTTCACAATTATTTGCGCACCTTACGGGATAAGGCAAGCACCCTCGGACGCGCGCCTGCCTTGAGTTTGAATCCCAAGCCAGCACGATAAATTTCAGGAATGTAGTACTCTTCCTTTTCCAAATATGCGACACCATTGTTTTCAAGAGTTTGTACTTGCTCAATGGTCAAGCCGGTCTGATCCCGCACAAAGGGTATTTGCCGATATTCCTGGGAAAGATCACGAAGCTTGTTAAAGATTTCGTTAAGCTCATTATTTTCGATGCTGATTTCGTTGATTTTCTCAGTGCTGCAAACCTGCAAAGCACCTTTTATTGCAGTTGGCACCAAAATACGATCTTTCCAGTACGTATCAGGTTCCGAACCTCTTGCAGCTTCATGAAGGAAACGAACCAGGTCCCTTGCCTGAATCTGTCCTTTCAAGTCGGAAAGGGCCGCAATTACCCATTCTGCGGATCTTGCTTCCTTTGATCTTTCGCTGCCGAGCTTTCTTCCCCATAACCCGATCAGAACACTCGTGAGATCGTCTTTATTGATCTTCTGCAAATCGTATTTGATTTTCAAATCCGGCATGGCATTGGATTGGGCGCAGATCCAGGCGGCCAACTGGAGCGCCTCTTCAACATTCCATCACAACGCATGGGGTTCGTATCTGGCCATCAGTTGAGCTGTATTCTGTTTGACTGCGGTCAAGACCATATCCTGTCGAATAAAAACCAGAAGTCCAACATTCCGGTCTGGCTGTTGCTCAAGCCATTCCGGCACATCCTGAATTAAAGCGCGTATGGCCGTTTTTTGCCTGTCATTGGACGACAAATCCTGAAACAAATCCTCAAGGCCGTCGATAATGGGCAGCAGTCTTGTCTGCCGATCCGCCAGGTACCCGGATAGTCGCCGACCGGCTCCTGTTTTGAACTTTTCAAATCCGGCACTCCATGCAAGTATGTCAATCCATATTTCCCGCCACTTCCCTTCATGCAGTTCCTCATTCAGCCGGTCCTTAATATAATCTGAAATTTCTGACAGTTCCGGTGGAGGACCGCAATTAATTTGCCGCGCTACATTTGTTCTGGCATCAAGCACGCTATTATTTGCATCGGAAACAATATTTTTTGATTTCATTACCGGACAGATAAGCGCAGAGGTCGGACTTCCCCCGACACCCACATCTTTGATGAATTCCGCCCAGTCAGATCTGAAAACAACCTGAAGAAATGTATAGGTTTTCCCGGAGCCTTTTGCGCCGACCACCACGGAAACCGGAATTTTGGTCAAATAATCCGACGCAAGATTCCGCAAAGGCGGTATGGATAGGAATTCATTCAAAGTGCCGGTTTCGGCATAAATGAGTTTCTTTGAAAATGCTGCAATCAATCTGCGCCGTTGTGCTACGGTTTCTGCCTCCAGTTCGGTTTTTCCCAAAGAACTTGAAGTCAGTGGAAGCCAATCGATAAGTTGTTTGAATTCATCGGTCAGGCCTGCTTGCAAAATTCGTTTCATCACTTCAGACCAATCGTTGGGCAGCACCTGCAGAAGACTTGTAAATGGGGTGATAATTCTGGGCATTTCAATATAATCATCCCCGTTTTCAGATTCCAGGAATGCCTTGGCCGCTTCGAACATCCGTTCTTCATGTTTTGCCACGATGCCATTTTTCATTGAATCTTCTGGTACTTGCGAGAATACGAGGGCAGGCGCCGGCTCATTCTTTTTTAATGATGGAGCAAGTTTCCCTAATAGTACCATCTCTCGGCAGGTCCCTTCGATTGATTGGCTGCTCAGTGTCGTTACGATCACCCTGAATACACGTGGGTCCAATAAAAATCCAGTTGAAAGTTCAGATAGTTCAGCACGCAGATCGACAATCACCACATCTACGCCAAGTCTTGATCCTAACATTGCGACTGCTTCTGACAGAATAAATGGATTCTGAGCCCCTTGAATCAAGTGCTCAGGCCTGATTTCAAGCGTAGCGAACTGGATAGCCGTTCTAAAGGCAGGAAGTATATAGATTTGGTCAATTACCATTTCTCGGATACGTTCTGCCACGATATCGATGCTGTCGCTTCCATCAGGATTGGGATCACCATGAACCAGCGCCAAAAAATCGGCAAAAGAAACCGATGGATTGGGGAATCGCTTTTGAACCAGCCAGGTGACACCCGGCGCTTCCAGATCGGCATCGATAAATAGCACCCGGGTGCCCGCACCCTGGTCGGTAATGACCTTGGCCATGGATAGAGCGCTAATTGTACGTCCTACACCGCCTTTAAACGAGTGAAACGCCACAACAGGCGGCAGATGGGGTGGCATTTCCGGAGGCGAGGCTGACTCTACCGAGTTGCACAAAAGAGGGGGACGCTGGAGACTTGGTTTGAATCTTTGTTGAGGTGGTTTTTCGTTCGTTTCCTCAATTAACACATTTAGAAATCGTTTCTTTTTCGGCAGACTTTCAAGGATGATGGCCTGTTTTTCCTTATCGAATCTCGGTTCGAAAATTTCGGCCAGCCAATCAATTGTCTTATCCTTCTTGTCCGGTTGAATCCCGATAAAAAGACCGTCCCAATAGGCGCGAACCCAGACGATCGTATCAGGACATTCTTTTTCCTCGAATTTTGCCTGGATAACCGCCTCGACATCAATCCATGTGAACAAACGAATATCTGATGGAAGCATTTTATATCGTCTCCTTTATCCAGTTTCTAATGTTCTGCATCCACTCAAGAAGGTTTTGCAAATTCAAATCTTCGACGTCCCTCGTCGCGAGATCCGATCACAGCCCCTGTCCCGTCGGTGATGGCAGCAATGCGGACAAAGCCCTTAGCACCAATCAACCGGTTCGGTTCAAACCCAAGCCCACGCAGATGCTCTTAAGTTGCCGCCAATTCTTTGGATTCCGGTTTTATTTCGGGAAATACAGACTCAACAATCTGCTTCGCATGGTCGGCCGATACCCGCTTCTCAGTGATGTACAGCAACCAGATAAAGTGATCATTGGCGGTTTCAATTTCATATCTCATGGCTGAATTGTCGCGCGAAAGCGACAAATTGTCAAGTTTTCAACTGTAACACTCTGGAAAATTCCAGCGGCCTTGCGCCCTGGCAGCCCTGTCCCTGGTTCCAAAACCAAATGAGGCAACACCGTTTGCGGCACTGGCTGAATGATCTCAATCCGGCGCCTGAATGTAGATGCGACAATATCTTCATTTGATTTTTATATCTGTTCAGGTATAATGTATTCATGATGAATCAAAAAGAAAAACCGCTCGCATGGTTGGGTGGCAGCAAGAAAGACTTGATGACTCTGCCTGCGGGTGTTCGCAAGTTTTTCGGTCATGCCTTGGATTTTGCCCAGCGCGGAGAACAGCACAACGCGGCCAAAGTACTTAAAGGCTTTGCGGGCGCCGGTGTTTTGGAGATCGTTGAGGATGACCGAGGAAACACATACCGAGCTGCATACACCGTCAAATTCAAGGAGGCGGTTTTCGTGTTGCATGTTTTCCAGAAAAAGAGCAAGAGCGGCATCGCAACACCAAAGCCAGACATGGACATTATCCGTGAACGACTTAAAGTCGCGGAAAAACTTTCACAGGAGATGCGAAATGAATACCCCAATGATTGATGGCATCGAGATTGAGATGAGTTCCGGCAATGTCTTTGCCGACATTGGCTTGCCTGACGCGGATAAACTGAAAATCAAATCGGGTCTCGTGATTGAAATCACCAGGGCTGTGCGCAATCTTGGATTGTCGCACGAAGAAGCTGGCCACCGTATGGGGTTGCCTCAATCCAAACTATCCAGACTATTCCATGGTGATTTTTCCAACGTATCAGAACGCAAATTGATGGATTGTTTGAACCGGTTAGGCTACGATATTGAGATCAATGTTAAGCCTGCAGCCAAGTCAGTCGGACATCTGATGCTGGCCACAGCATGTCACAGAGAATCCGGACCAGCCCGACGGTGATGAAAGATACAACTAAGCTCCTCGTATCCTATTGAATAAGGCTTCTTCGTGAAGATATCCACCCTTGTGGGCCTCGGGTACTTCTGCGACTCATATCTCACCGTCTCGGCAATAAGCTCCAAAAGATTTTTATTCTTCAGCCCCAAGAGTATCTCCATATACCTGTCGGTCATCTCGCTGACGGAATAAAGGTATTCCACGCCGTTCCCATCGGTCACACTCTTGAGATCAGTAAATTCTGGGAAATTCGGCAATCTGGCCAGAAGCGAGCCCACTTCATCAGCTCCGATCCCCACCACGTCTTTCAAGGACTCTTTTTCCACAAGATTGCCTTTTTGAGACTCTTTTCTGATGAGTATCACAACTTCCTCAAGTCTTGCCATCTCATCATAAAGACAGCGCCCCGGTTGGGCATGCAGCGGCGCAAGCGCCGCAGGTGATGCACTTGGAGGATTTTTCAGTCTCCGGATCGACATTCGGTACATGCCACGGGCAGGCCTGAACTGTGCAGGCTATCTCGCACCTCTGGCATCCTGTGCATCTGGATGCGTCGGCGACCAGCAGTTTCTCCGCCAGCGGGAATACAGCAACATCCTTGGTCGCACAACCGAAAAGGTTGAGAATGGACAAAGACACGACTGCGCCGCCGAGTCCCTTTCAGGTGAGAATCAGAAAATTTCTTCTATTCTGCTCATTACCAAAAAAGTTTTTCTTTTCTTCCATTGATTACCATCCTTTTTGTATCGTGGCGCTGCACCTTGTTCCAGCCACAGTCAACGATTTCCTGCTTGTAGAAGGCGCGGGCCTCGGCATCCTGAACCCGCATCAGGGCACGGTAATAGGACCATGAGAGTAGCGGGGAAAAGCATTGGAGGATTTCGTTCCCCGTCGGATAGCGTTTTTCAATCATGGTTAATTTGCTACCTGTCGGGGGGTGTAAATCAAACCTGTTGGTAAGCGGAACATTCTAATCACTTTATGATTGGGAAAAACTAAACCTCTATAAATTAGGATCATTGCCATGGAAAAAGTTGCTATCAAGAGATTTTCGCAGAAGGTTGGCTTCTGGATTCAATTGACCATATTCTTTCACCGAGAATAGTAAAAACCGACTATTGTTAGGAGGACTTTTAGAATGTTCAAACTGGAAATTATTAGCAGATCGGTCAACCAACAGCGTTGATTTACACCCCCTGTCGGGTAGCGAATTACATCCAACCGATCAGGATACATAAGAAAAAACTGGCGGAAATTTTTCAAATTGGCCACAGAGAAGCCTGTACCATACTGTTTCATCAACCGCGTAGAGAGGCTTTGCAGAACCTGTTTACCATATTCCGCCCGTTCCTCCCCGCCCTGAAGTTCCAGCACCATCTCACGACCGATCATCCAGTAAGCCAGAAGTTGATTGAGCGGGCGACATTTCCCCGCGCCTGTTCGAGGATGGAGGCAATGCGATGGAAAAGGGAATTGCCCTCGGGACTGATCAATATATCGTTGGAATTCATATTATCCAATTCTCCACGACGTATTCGTCGGTGGATTTGCAGATTAGAAGCTTGTTTTGAACTTCTATATGAAAATGGTCATTTCCATCATTCGTTGTGCCCGATCGTGCATGGGGGGGGGTAATGTGTTATCAAAACACAACCCAGAATCGTTCTTTAAATGATTACATACTCAATGGTTCTTTCTTATGCAACTTACTTCTGATTTGCTTTCTGATAGATTCTGCTCTCCTCTTTGTGTCAGGCAGTATTTCGTTATAATACCGCTTCAAAAAATCGACATGAGTAACCGATTTTGAGATCGAGGATATCAGTAACTTTTGTTCAGGATTATCACACAAAACGTAGATAAGCGTATAGACATGTGCCAGACTCAAGAGGCATAAATCCTTTGTCGTTGCGTTAACCCCATTTTCTACGGAAAACGTTTTCCGGCTGCCAAAGAGCTTAGGGAATCTCTCAGACATGTGATCCCATGTATAGAGAGTTTGAAACACTTCTACGTATTTGGCCAACCACGGCAGAATGATCTTTGTCTGTATATTGGATTGAATCAGGTGACAGATGAAAGCGACATAGACATTGATAAAGCTCATGTAGTTAGGGGCGTCATCAAAGATCGGGCTGAAGAAACCGTAAAGTTTTTGATCCAATACATAGCCATTGGGTCTAGCCAAATTGATCATATCATCGGCATTAAAGGAGATAAATGAATGATTTTCTTCTATAAGCTCCAGTTTTGTGCGGGACACGTCAATATCCGTTATGGCTCCAGTCAAACGTAAGCGCTCAAGAATGGCGTAAATACCAGTCACTTTTATTGTGAGCATGCCTGCAATTCGTTTGTAACGTTCATCACCGCAGCAAAGCACGTACCCCTTTTCTCTGGATATGAGGAGGGTGTCACGCATCGGTACGCCTATAACTTCCTCCATCATCAGTTTTGACTCCTTACACGATTCCACATCAGTAGTAACGAAACGGACCCTTGAGCTATGCCTGAGCAAATCCCAAAGTTTCCAGAGTTCGGTATCTTCTGCGTCGATAACATTCTGCTGGATTTCATCGAAAAGGGACTGTGAGATGTATAATATATCGAATTCCTGAAGTAATTTCTCCAGAAATCCGAGATGATTCAAGATCAGCAAAGCCAGATAGTCCAGCATTACATCGCTTACAGCTCGTAAGTTTTCAAACTCCTTGCGCATCACCTGAGGATGTCCGGATTCGATGTGAATAGGTAGTCTATAGAAGTGTCTCCATTGCCATATATCCTTCACTTGCCTCCTGAAGTGCATCGCAAGGTAATACAGGGGCAGCGGATTATTCTTATAGACATTGATCGCTTGGTTGAATCTTTCGCTCTGTGCCTGCATGAACTCCAGGAATTCCGGAGTCAGTTGCTTGGTGCCATCGCTTTCTTCTTCAAGAGCTTGAATCTTCCATATCCACGGTTCCTTAGGGTAGCATGCATGAAATTCGGCAAGATACTGGATGGTACTATCGACCTGGCCACATCTGATGCCCATATGAGCATAAAACTCGATGTTCAAGTTTTTTCTTGCAGAATTATGGCAGGTAGCTATCAATGGTACTCCGCAAGGTTTATGGGTAGGCCATCGCGAAGGGATGTGACCAATTTCAGGGTGATGTAAGATTTTGCTGGACATTTGCGATCCT
>CAIMCT010000435.1 GCA_903839535.1 uncultured Desulfobacteraceae bacterium | reverse complement strand
AGTTTATGAAAAGCGCAGATTATGCCAGTTCGCAGTATATACACTGTCTCCCAATCTGATACAGGTATTTGAAAAACTGATTGCAGGCGCGGTAAAATCCCGGTCTGCCGAACAATTTAACCTGAAAACAAAATCATTTTTTTACGACCCCACCGAAGGGTGGTTTTCTCGACTGAAATTTCGGCCTGTTTTACAAGGGGGACGCTTGGAAGGTCATGGGTCTAAGCAACAGATTCCATTTCTGCGTTGGTGAGTTTTAAAAGGATGTATTTGGAAACCCCTCGTTCGGAGATGCGTATCAAAGATCGGGACTCGCTGCTACCCACATAAACGGTGGTAATACAGGGAATACGCTTTAAGTACTGTGCTGCAACGATCGCCGCGGTACGTCTGCCACCGGCCATTACCGGAAGGCCATGATATTCAAAGAATTTCTTTTGAATGTCTTCGGCATATTTATCGCCTTTTTCATAAAGGTCTTTGGATATATAGCGAAGGTTCAGGGCCATGTTTTCGGCAGCATCGGAAATGGGCCAGTCAATCCGGACATGAAAATGAGACACGCAGTATCGGTCCCGGTTACGGGATGATGGATCTCTCTGGATCAGAAGGCTGTAATCCACCGGCAGCAGGATTCTTAAAAAATCGACAAAATGAGCGGACTCAATATATTTCTGATTCCGGTCAAAGGTGTCGGACAACGGAAGCGTCTTGGATTGCAGCAGATTGATTTTGGTGGTCTTGTTTTCGTCAAAAAACCGGATATATTTCTTACAGGATGTCGGAATGGTATCCTCGACAAAAATAACCAGAAACGTATTCTGGCACTCGTATTCAACATCCGGAATCCGGGCGCGCGGCTTTAATTCCCGTTTTTCAACAAAGGGAAAGGCCAGTTTTTTGAAGTGAAAATTGTTGTAGGAATCAATCAGGCCATACTGGATCATCTGCTGATCAAGCTCATCTCTCAAGAGCTCGTAATAGGATCGTCTCAAGCGGTTTGCCAGGCTTAGCTCTTCGCGAATGCTCCAGAATGCCAAAGGAATCTCCTGTATTTAAACTTAAAAATCTGATCTGGCACAGCCAGAGGCAAAATGTCTCACGCAAAGACGCAAAGACGCACAAAAACATTTAAGGTAGGTTGTAACTCCATAAACTGCAATCTGTGTGGGAAAAACCATACTTACGCATCACTGGCTTTTGGTACCATCAATTGCCTCATGGGTCAAGAATTTGATTTGCCGTTCATTTTATCCATCCATAAATAAAGATCGTCCTTGTAACGATAGGATAACCATGCAGATATAAAGCATATCGCCATGATTACGGTCATCAGAACATACTGCTGCTGATACAGGGAAGCACCCTGAATACTGAGCGCCAGGGTTCCGGGCATTCGGCCGAATGTTGTCATTACAAAAAAAAGTTTGAAAGGAATATCGCTGATGCCCAGAAACAGACACAGATAATCCTTCGGAAATCCGGGGAACAAAAAACAAATAAACAGAACAATGGCGCCTTGCCTGTGAACCAGCTTGTCGAGCTGTTTTACCTGACTTGCCGGAATCAGTTTTCGTATAAACTGCTTTCCCAGCAACCTGCCAATTCCAAAATTGATCAGGGAGCCGACTGTCAGGCCGATGCTGGAATATAAGAATCCGTTAAGAGTACCAAATAAAAACCCGCCGATAAACCCGGTTGCTTCTCCGGGAATAGGCGCAAGGACTACCTGAAGTATCTGAATCCCGGTAAAGACAAACGGAGCGGCCATTCCCCAGGAGAGAATATAGGACTGGATGGCTTCCTTATCCGTGAGGACATCGTAGGTGTGAACCCCCATTTCCCAGATCGGAACTTTGAAACAATATCCTGCAAAGATCAGCAGACCCACGGCGACGGTCGTGAAAATTTTGGTTTTGAGCTGCATTCGATTAACTTTCATCACTGATTAGCGACAACTACTAACATAATGATTTTACACACATGTAATTTTTTCGTAATTATAAAACTAATAATAGTCACTAAAAACCACTAAATCCACGTTTTCAAAATCAAGCACTATGTCACTTATTGTTAAATGGTTATGCGTTTCCGTTCACACACCGATTAAATATCAATTATTGACGTAAATGTCTCGTTCTTTTTGCTGTCCCCTCACTTTTTTATAAAAATTTTTTGTTTGAGTTTATGCAAGATTTGTACTGAACGGTATTGGAGGAAAACCTGAAAAGGAGAAAACATTGTTTGAAAATCTGATGCAATATGTTAAGAACGAATGGAAAGATGAAATATGCTCCGATCAGAGAATCTTCAAACCTCCTGACGGAGATAAACGACCTTGTCCTGATTGGTCATAACTCAAATCTCACCAATTTGTTATAAGGTGTTTTTTTTATTATGTTTGTTACCACATGCCATAAATTTCAGACAATCTGTTTATTGCAGTTCGGAGGATAACCAAAATGATTAAAGCCGCCAATACAATTCTTTATTGCAGCAAATGGGAAGAAACGGTTCGGTTTTACCGGGAGCAATTGAAACTGCCCGTCAGTTTTTCCACAGACTGGTTTGTAGAGTTTTCCCTGAACGCAATGTCCCGGCTCAGCATTGCCGACGAAAAACACGCTTCCATCAAAACTTCTCATGGAAAAGGTATAACCCTGTCATGGGAAGTGGATAGGATTGACAGGGCATGGGCAGATACCAAAAAAAACGGATTAGAACCGACGGAAATCCGGAAACACCCATGGGGCGCCCGTGCTTTTTATCTCTTCGATCCGGAAGGATATCGAATCGAGTTCTGGCAATCATCCACTGATTTGACTTAAAAATTGAAGCGAGAAGCTCGTTGACCATATTACTTTCAGGAGAAACACTCATGTCTTCTTTTACACATGTCGATTCACAAGGCCGGGTGCGGATGGTGGATGTATCAGATAAACCGCCGACCCTCCGGACTGCCGTCGCACAGGGCATCGTCGCCATGAAACCCGCCACCTTCGACATGATTCAGAACCAAACAGCGAAAAAAGGCAACGTTCTTGAAACCGCCCGCATCGCCGGCATCATGGGAGCCAAACGCACTTCAGACCTGATTCCAATGTGTCATCCCTTGAACATCAAACATGCCCAGATTGACTTTTTCCCGGATCCGGAAAAAAACGTTATCCGGATCGAAGCCTCCGTGCGCATCATTGATCAAACGGGGGTCGAAATGGAGGCATTAACTGCTGTATCCATTGCCGCCCTCACCATTTATGACATGTGCAAGTCAACCGACAGGGAAATGACTATTTCAGATATCTGCGTTCTTGAAAAGTCCGGTGGAAAAAGCGGAGCCTACACCAGGTCCTCATGAATACCCAGATGCTCATTATTTTTTTTGGTGGAACCGCAGTCGGTCTTTTTGCCGGTTTTCTGGCAGGCTGGTTTTTATCCAGAGCCAGGCTGAACTTCCGGTACTATAAGTCTCTGGTCAAAGACAGATCGGAAATCGCCGCTTTGATTGTCCAGCCCCTTAAAGACACGCTGGATCGCTATGACCACCACGTTCAGGAAATGGAGCGATCCAGGCAAAACGCCTACGGTGGAATCTCTGAACAGATCAGGTCACTCATCGATACCCAGGCCATTCTTCACCAGGAAACCGGTAATTTGGCCAAAGCGCTTAGGGTTCCCCATGTTCGCGGCAGGTGGGGGGAAATGACCCTGAGGCGGGTGGCGGAGATATCCGGCATGGCGGATCACTGCGATTTTGTTGAACAGAATTCCGTGACCGGAGAGGAAGGACTCTTACGGCCAGACATGATAGTAACCCTTTCAAGCCAGCGCCGGATCGTTATAGATGCCAAGGCGCCTCTTTCCGCATATCTGGAATCCCTGGAGGCGGAAACAGATGCGGATCGAAAACGACTGTTGGAAACCCACGCCAGGCAGGTTCAGGCCCATATTCAGAAGCTGGCGGCAAAAAGCTATTGGGCGCAATTTCAGCCATCTCCGGAATTTGTGATTCTCTTTATTCCAGGAGAAAATTTTTTCAGTGCAGCCCTTTCACATGACCCGGACCTCATTGAAAAGGGCGCTGCGAAAGGGGTGATTTTGGCAACTCCCACCACGCTGATTTCGCTGTTAAAGACCATTGCATTCGGATGGCGGCAGGAAGCTGGCGAGGCCAACGCCCGCGAAATTCATCGTGTGGGATGTGAACTCTACGATCGGCTTTGTATTATGGCCGGCCATTTTCATCACCTGGGAAAGGACATCGACCGCTGCGTCGCCACCTATAATCAATTGGTTGGCTCTTACGAAAAACGTGTGGCGCCTGCCGGCAGAAAATTAACGGATCTTGGCGTATCGGCCAAAGGGATTGCGGATCTGGCAAATGGGGTTCCTGTGGAAAAAAGACCGGTTCATATCATCCAGGGAGATGAGGAATGAAGACAAAGGGGTCTGCTAAAAAAAAATATCAAACAAGGAGCTTTTCGAGATTTTCTCTTCGTTTCATGAACTTGTCACGGATATTCGTAGGGATTGTCCTGCTCATGTTCGGCTGCGCGCCCTTCAATGCCCCGTCCGTTGTTAAGACCCAGCCGGCCCTTGTCAAACTGTCCCTTTCGGCATATCCGGCTCTATCCGATGATTTGAATTATGAGGGGTTGGATCACGGCATTCAAATGAGCCTGACGTATTTAAGAAAAGTTCCCAGGGACCGCGCCTTTGTTTTTGGCGCAGATTCCTACACTGCGGCCCAGTTGATCAGGTCGCTTGAAGTTTTTCAGGAATTCATTCGAGCCGGACCCTCCGCGGATCAAATTAATGACATGGTTCGAAGAGATTTTTATGTTTACCGGGCTGCCGGGGTTTCCGAAAAAGTACTTTTTACCGGCTATTACGAACCGGTATTAGCGGGAAGCCTCAAGGAAACAACCTTTTACCGCTATCCCATCTACAGCCGGCCCGACGATCTGGTTACCGTTGAGCTATCGGCGTTTTCCACCAAATATTCAGGAGAAACCCTTGTTGGGCGATATACGGAGCAGACGCTCGTTCCCTATTATGATCGTAAAACCATCGAAAACCGGGAAATCTTCAAAGGCCATGCTTTGGCTTGGGTCAGTGATCCGGTAGATCTGTTTTTCCTGCATATTCAAGGGTCCGGGAAAATAATGCTGGATCAGGGCAAAACCCTGAATGTCCACTACCACGCTACCAATGGGCATCCTTATCGGAGCATCGGAAAAGTTTTGATCGATCAGGGAAAAATTCCCAAATCAGAAATCTCCATGCAGTCCATTCGCGCCTATTTGAAATCCCATCCTCAGGACCAGGAAACGGTTTTAAGCGCCAATCTTAGCTATGTTTTTTTTAAAACTGAAACGGATGGCCCACTTGGAAACCTGAATGTGCCTTTGACTCCGGGCCGCTCGATTGCAGTTGACAAAAAAATCTTTCCGCCTGCCGCCCTAATGTATATTAGAACGCAAAAACCCGCCATGACCGAAGCGGGGCAGTTGGGAACCTGGGAAAAATTCGGAAGATTTGCGTTGAATCAGGATACTGGCGGCGCCATTACCGGCCCAGGCCGGGCGGATGTTTTCTGGGGAAACGGCCCTTATGCGGAATTGGCGGCCGGACACCTTCAGCACCAGGGGGACATGTATTTTCTCATTTTAAAACCTGCGGCCATTCCGTAGCAGGTCGGAAGTCGTAGGTCGGAAGTCGGGAAAAAACATCCAACCTCTGATCTATGACCTATCCGCTCAAAGTATAACTCTGTTTTCGGGGGTAACTATAGAGGAAAAAATTATGAAAAAAATATTCAAGATCCAAATTCAAGTCAGATTCCGGGATATTGACGGTATGGGGCATGTTAATAATGCAGTATTCTTTACTTATTTTGAAGAAGGGAGAAAAGCTTTTTTTCAGAAAAATTCAACAGATTCAGATCTTTCAGTTTTTCCATTTATTCTGGCGCACACCGGCTGTGACTTTATAAACCCCATCAGACTGAATACCCAACTGTCACTTCAGATGTGGGTAAAGAAAATTGGAAACAAGAGTTTTGAACTGGGTTACAGCCTGGTGGACTCTATAGATGAGTCCATTACATACGCAAAAGGTGAATCCGTTCAGGTCTGTTTTGATTATGGGGAAAATAAGTCCATTGCGGTTCCCTCTGAATTAATGCAAAAACTGAGTGAATATATGTTGTGTGCATGATGGTTTTGGCATGGATTTATACATTTTGTATATCGGACACCTGAGAGGTAACTCTGAAAAGTTCTTTGGCATGATAGGAGCTTCGGACAAACGGGCCGCTGGCGACCTGCGAAAATCCCATGGTCAGTGCTTCAATTTTCCATGCGTCAAATTCATCCGGCGGAATAAACCGCTCAACGGGCAACTGCTCTGAAGACGGCTGCAGATACTGGCCGAGAGTCAGAATCCGGCACCCTGCATATCGCAAGTCTCTCAATGTCTGCCGAGTCTCATCGGGGGTCTCTCCCATTCCCAGCATCAGCCCGGACTTGGTTTGTATCTGCGATCCGGTTGCTCCTGCTTGTTGAATCAGTGACAGGGAGCGCGTGTAAATGGCCTCCGGCCGAACCTTGGGATAAAGCCTCGGAACGGTTTCCATATTGTGGTTCAGGACATCGGGATTTGCGTCCATGACGATTTTCAGCGCATACGAATTGCCCTGAAAATCCGGAATCAGCACCTCAATACCAACCTCCGGCATCAGTTTTCGAACGGCCAGAATGGTTTCAGCAAAGTGATGCGCTCCGCCATCTGAAAGATCATCGCGCGTAACGGAAGTGATGACCACATACGTCAGGCCCAATTGGCGGGCAGCCTCCGCAACCCGAAGCGGCTCCTGTGAATCGAGAGGGTAGGCAGGCCCATGATTCACGGCGCAGAACCTGCAGTTTCGGGTGCAGGACGGCCCCATAATCAGAAAGGTTGCCGTTCTGGCGGAAAAGCATTCCCACTGGTTGGGGCAGCATGCTTCCTGACACACCGTATGAATCTGGCTGTCTTTCAGAAGGGTCCGAACACTTTCGTAGTCAGGACCCGAAGGAAGCTTGCGTCTTAGCCATACTGGTTTTATATTATGCTTACAGGATTTTTGATTTGGATTCATCTGCCCTGGCCCTTTTTCCAAAATTAGCGACTGGATCGCTTCCAGAGGATGAAGTCAGGTGAGTGTAAATGTCCGAGTAGCATTAAAACGATATGAACGACTATCCTACGCGATTGATGTCTTCAAATTCATTCAACCATCGAATTTGATTCATCATGTGTTCTTGAGATACAGATTCAAGGACTGTCCTGATGCGTCGAATCAGCAGAGGAAGAGAGTATTTGACCGTAAAAATGATCCCATAATGGGATTTACCTTTTGCAGTATATTCTTCATCCAACGCAACAAAATCACGGAAATTATTGGTAACAACAGCACGTCCCTGCTTAACGGCAAACGCAAATTGTGTTGGGTCATCGGCTTGATCCATCTCCGCCTCATGCGAACTGATGACATCATAGCCATACTCACGTAAGGATTTCGCAATCCGCCAACTGAGATTTTCGTTAAGATAGAGCTTGAGCATCGCTTCTGTGCCGTTTGGTGAGCCGGGGGTTCCAATATTTATATGTGGCTTGCGCTAATAACCCATCCATTTCTTGTTGGTGATCATGGTAATAGGATAGGGCATCATGCACTTGGGCAGAGGTCAGATGGGGGAAATCCCATAATATCTCCTCAATGGAACTCCCCAACTGATAGTGTTCAATAATGGTTCGAACCATAATACGAGACCCTAAAATAATCGGTTCGCCACTCGCCACTCCTTGCACCTTCACAATATGCGGATGTTCTGTCCGCTCAATTGGCTTTCCCTGATAGTGTATCTTTTGTATGTTCTGAGGCATACATGCTCCTCCTCTCATCCATTTTCGGGATGCGACATTTTCTCCCAATTTAGCGTAACAATATTTTTCCTGAGATAAAATGTCAAGAACTTAGGTGGTCTGTCAGTCCAAAATTCTATTCCGCAGCTCTTTTCAGCGCTTTGTACAGGGCTTGGGATCCCTCCGTCGCCTCACCGTGCGCCACGTTGTCCTCCAAAAACCTTTGAACCAGGGTGGCGCCGGGTAGGGCCAAGCCGTGCCGCCGAGCCAGAGAGAGGACGATATTAAGGTCTTTCTGCAGCAGTTTGACCATGAACCCAGGCGTGAAATCACCCTTGGCGATACGCGGGCCCATGTTTTCCAGGGACCATGACTGCGACGCACCACCTGCCAACACATGAATCATTGTCTGCTGATCAATGCCATTTTTCTCCGCCAGCGTCAGAGCCTCGCATACCGCCAGAAGGTTGACAGCCGTCACCACCTGGTTGCAAGCCTTTACCACCTGGCCGGCGCCTGCCGGACCAACATGGGTTAGGCGTTTGCCAAGGACTTCAAACACCGGCCTGGCCCGTTCGAACACATCCTGCTTGCCGCCCGCCATTATGGTCAGGGTGGCGTTTCGGGCGCCCACATCCCCCCCGCTTACCGGAGCATCCAGGAATTCGATCTGATGCAGGGAAAGCCTGTCAGCCAGGTTTCGTGCCGTCTCCGGGCTGATGGTGGACATGTCGATGAATACTGCGCCGTGCTGAGCGCCATGCACTGCGCCATCGGGTCCCAGCAGCACCTGTTCAACGTCCGGGCCATCGGTGACTATGCTGATTACAAAGTCTGCTCCTGGGGCAGCTTCCGCCGGGGTGGCGGCCTGCCGGGCGCCTGCCCGGACCAGGTCACTGGCCCGTGATGCCGTGCGGTTATATACGGTGAGGGGGAAACCGGCTTTTAGCAAGTGCCAGGCCATTGGCAGGCCCATAATGCCCAGGCCGATAAAAGCGATGCGGGGTTTGGTTTGCATGATTTATGCTCCTTTTAGAAAGGCCGTTGACCGTTGACGATGAACAGTTGACGGTGAACGGTCAACGGCTTTTATTTTATTGTGATGGGATATAGGGACTTCTCAGTTGGTGACTAACTCCCTGGTTTGGATAGCAATTTCGGCTTCTTCATTGGTTGGAACAATTAGTAGTAGCACACGGCTTTCAGCGCTCTGAATCTCACCCAGATTTCCATTCACAGATTGGTTGAGTTGGGGGTCAATACTGATGCCCAGTTCTGTTAGCCCTTCGCAGATCCATTCCCGGATCAAAGGGGAATTTTCGCCAATGCCTGCCGTGAACACGATGGCATCTGCGCCGCCCAAAGTCGCCAGATAGGCGCCGATATATTTTTTAATGCGATAGGTAAATACCCGCAGAGCCGTTTCCGCCTGGTGGTGGCCAGTTAGCATGGACTGCACCAGGTCCCGCACGTCGCTGCTGCCAGTGCCCGCAAGTCCTAACAACCCGCTTTCCCGATTAAGCAGGATATCCAACTGCTCTGCGTTCATTCCGCGTTGGCGCATCAGATAAAAGAGTATGGCGGGGTCAATATCGCCGCATCTGGTACCCATGGGCACACCTTCCAGCGGAGTAAACCCCATACTGGTGTCCACGCTTTGCCCCCTGGAAACCGCCGTGATGCTGCAACCATTGCCCAGATGGCAGGTGATCAATCGCAGATCTGTCTCGGGCTTGCCGATCCACTCCGCAGCTTTGCGACTCACATAACGATGACTGGCGCCATGAAAGCCGTATTTGCGAATTTTCATCTCCTCGCAGAACCGGAGGGGAAGCGCATAGAGATAGGCTTTAGATGGTATTGTGGCATGAAAAGCAGTATCGAAAACCGCTACCTGTGGAATATCAGGAAACCCGGTTTCGCAAGCCAGTATGCCTTCCAGATTCTGAGGATTGTGTAACGGGGCCATATCAAAACAATCCCGAATGATCTGTTTGATCCGGTCATCAATCATGGCTGGCTGGCTGATATACTCCCCGCCATGGACAACCCTGTGCCCGATCGCCCGAATATCTTCCTTTGAGCCAATAACGCCTGCCTGGGAATCGGTCAGCAGGGGCAATATCAGTTCAACGGCATTGCCGATATCGGGAATTGACACGAGTCTCTGAATCGTTTCCTGACCGGGACGACGATAAACCAATCGCGTCCCTTCCAGTCCGATTCTTTCCACCAGCCCAGATGCCGCAACATGCAAATCTGCGGCGAAGAACAGCGTAAATTTGACTGAAGAACTTCCTGCATTGACGACCAGAATCGTTTTCACACATTTCTCCACGAAATAAAATAATGATGAATGACTAATTCAGAAGCTCCAGATCGTGCTGTATCTTCCGTTCTCCCTGTGCATAGAATTCCCTTATCCATTTTTCATGGCATTCAAATCCCCAGTGGTTGATCCGCCAGAGGCGGGCGGCATCATCTTTCTTTCCATCGCGGAGAAGCTGGATAAACTGGTCATGCTCGTCACAGTTGATCCGTTCCCATTCCTTGATGTAGTTCAGGCGGGGAAAATCGTACAATCGCTGCTTCATGATCATAAGCATATGTTTGAGAGCAGTGTTGGTGGACAGATCCAGGAATACGTTGTGAAACGCAATATTAAGCTGATAATATTGGATATCAAAAGTGCCGGAAGAATTCTCTCGAATGCAGGCTCGCATGTCTTCGTTCAATTGCTGCATATTGTCCAAGTGGTCTGTCGTAAGACGATCAGAGACGGACCGAACCACTGTACTTTCCAAAGCGCCAATGATCTCAAGGATATTTTGAATTTCTTCCAGCGAAAGACGATTGACCAGTACGCCCCGACGCGGCAGTATGGTTACAAAACCCTCACATTCCATCTGCATGATGGCATCCCGAAGCGGGGTTTTGCTGATGCCCAATTGCTGACTGATCTCATTCAGGTTTATAAATGATCCCGGAACGAGTTTGCCCTCTTGATTTAATCCACGCAAATATTCGTACACCTGCTGCCGCAGGGAGCGGATATCCAAAATACTTTTTCTGGATTGGTCGGACCCCTCCATGAATGTCCCTTTCCTGTGTTGCAATTTATTTATACTGTACACGGGCATAAGCTGCACTTTTCAATTCACAGCAAAGACGCAAAGAACGCAAAGAAGATCATGATTTCATTGAATATTTTCTCTGTAATCTCTGCGGTTAACAAAAACTCAGTCATTGACCGCTCAAAGTATACTGCGAACTGGCATAATCTGCGCTTTTCATAAACTCCCTCTCCCAGCGGGGGAGGGTTGGGGTGGGGGACCAAAAACGTAAAATTATACCAGTTCGCAGTATACTT
>CAIMCT010000434.1 GCA_903839535.1 uncultured Desulfobacteraceae bacterium | reverse complement strand
GGATCGCAAATGTCCAGCAAAATCTTACATCACCCTGAAATTGGTCACATCCCTTCGCGATGGCCTACCCATAAACCTTGCGGAGTGACATTGCTAGCTACCTGCCATAATTCTGCAGGAAAAAACTTGAACATCGAGTTAAATGCCTTTTATGTCAAAATTACTGCACTAGGATTTATTATGAAAAATTTAATGAAATTAAATGTATTTGTTTTATTTTTGATAGTTTATAATCCGTTGATAACTTGTAATGCGGGTATATTTGATTTGATAAACCCATATTTAGCTGGTGCTCGTAAAGCAGGAGAAAAAGTAAAAAATGAATCTTTAAAGAGAGGTGAACCTTATGGAATGTTTGGCACTCATTTGGGAATGCCAGAAGAAGATTTCTTAAAAATATGCACTGACTGCAAAAAAACTGAATATGATATGCTATCATACAAAGAAATAAGAATAGTATCAGATATAAAAGCATCTGTAGTTTATTTTTTTAGCAATATCGGGAAAGTTAATGTTTTATTACAAATTGTGATAACGCCATTAGTAAAATATGATATTGGAAATGATTTATCTAAAATATATCTAATTTTTCAAAATTATATCAATAATAATATCGCAAGAATGTCTGATGTCAAAAAAATACAAGATACTAATGGGAATTTCATTGGTTATGAAAGTTATGCAAACTTCAAATATTCAAGCATATTTCATACCTTTACATTTAACGATGGTAAAATCATTCATACAATATCATTTTACAAAACAAAACAAAAAGATTAAAGATTTCTTTCAGTAAATGTGACAGCACACATCTTATATCCAATATGATGCTGTAGAGTTAAAACAAATTATATGTAAACAAGAAATATGGTTATTCACAAATGCACAATGGAGGCAATAGATGATGCAGGTCAGGTTACTATGGCTAAAACGAATGAGAGATGTTGGATAAACTTCGATAACAGAGGTCATGTATAATGCAAAAAGTCTATGATGCTCAAATAGAAGCTGGCATGAAAGGGAAAAAGTTCGGGAATCTGGTTTTATACCACATGAACAAACAGTCTTTCGAACAAATCATACTTGCGTTGACAGGGATGATAGAATCTCTTCCTGTGCAAATATCGGAAGAAATAACCGCACTTATTGATGATTCTGTACATCTGGGATACAATAAAGATTTTTGGGCTGATGATTGCGGGAATATATTTAGGTTCATTACCTTCATGGTTAAAAAGAAACTCAAGGAGAAGGGGATTCAACCTTCTGAAGATGAACTTTTTGACGTATTCAATATTATTGTGCTGAACTTTGCATATAATGGGCACAAAGATTCAAATATGAAGAAGTTCATTAAAAACTCTGTAGGTGGTGGTCTATTAAAGAAAGTATTTGGATGAAAGAGTGTTATTGAATTACAGAGCAATCAACTTATGGGACGGTGTCATTTTGATACATTCCAGTATTACATAAAAAATATATCAGTGAATGAATTTGCTGAGGGAACGGATTTGTTCGTCTGAAAATCCTTTTTGGACAGCGTTATCCAAGAGTTTTGGACACCATTTCATCATGGTCATCATATATATATCGGAATGACAACTGAAAATTGACCACTTTTGATAACCTAATTTTGACCACCCCGCCTGGTGAATAATTGAAAGATGAAAGATATGGCTATCCCTCATATTCCTTGCTATGAGAGGTTGCTTAATGGTTCAACCTTTCCCATAAGCCCTTTCGGGGGCGTGTGTCAATACACCAATGGTGGTCAATTTTCGGTTATCAAAACCCCCTTTTACTGATCAATTTTTGTTATCAAAACCACATATATCAAGATTTACAGCATGTGGGTCCCAGTGATGGTGTTTGTATTTGGTGGTTCAATCTAATGGAAGCGAAACGAAAAAAAGATGTTATTTATGCCATTTTGATTAAATTGGCAGAATTGAAAGGTGGCAAAGTAACAATTGTCAAACCGTAAATAATTATTTCTCACTGACAAGAATCAAGAAATTCGCATGATAGCGGAACAATCAGATTATTGATAGGCGGGAAACGAAATACGTGAAAGATAATGGTAGGTTTTGTCTTTTTTTAAAGGAGAGTTAAAATGTTTTGTAGCAAATGTGGAAAGAAAATACCTGGCGATTCAATTTTCTGTAATTCGTGTGGCTTAAAATTAGAAATAGAAGAAAATTTCAAGAAAAAGCAGACCGCAATAAACTATCACGAAGGGTCACCTAAACCTATTATCACTATTGACCAAGACCTGAGTTTTTACAAGACATTTCTATTATATAAGGGCAAAAATTATTCATATTCCGATATTAAGGATATAAATTATTCAAGATTTGTTGCTACAATGAATTTAGTACCTATTGTGAACAAAACAGGTTTTTTTATCGGCTTCGACAATGATGAAGAAATTAATTACAATATTGATAAATCAATATTTAGAGATAAAACAAGTAATATCCTTGAACAAGCCTATAATTATCTTTTGCTTTTTTGTTCATATAACTTGATGCCTAAAATCATCAAATACCAAAGTTTGCCTGCCCCATTGGAGGTCTCATTTTAAAATGGATGACGTTTTCAAAACTAAGCAGTCTATTAAAATCGCTGCTGCGATCTTTAAAAACATCATTTACATATAAGGTTGCAAAATAATCTGAAACTGGACTCCTTTCCTTGCTTTTCAGTGCTATTACACCAGCAACTTTATTCAAAAAATCTGGTAAGAGGAAGAAGCCATCCTTTTCTCTGCTCCATGCACTTTGGTTGCCCATTTCAAATTCGGTTCCAAAGACAGCATCGCAAATATCTATGTCTTCGTATTTATCTGCATCCATTGCTATGATGTTAATTGTATTATGATTAACATACCATTCAAATGCTCCAGCAGCATTAATTAAACTCTGTTTTATTTGTTTTTTAGCGAGTCCAGTTTGTTCAACCACATCCAAATCACCGGAAATACCTAGAGTAAGAGATGATATTTCCCTCCCGTTTGGATACCAAAAAGCAACAGTAGCTTTTGTGTTTTCCTCATTTGGAAAACTGTATTTTTTGCCCTTTTCAGGATTCGATAATTTTTTGACTAAAAAAACAATGAAATCAGGAATGTCTATTTCCAAAAATTGCTCAGACAGATAACACCCGAAAAACATGCTTATATCTATTTTTTTTGCTCGTTCCTTTATTTTATGAACGATTTTATTTTGTCTGTTTTCTCTTTCCATGTTGGAAAGCCGTTTCATTTGTATCCAGTAGGTCAATCCATCTAATATGATTTTAAAATCTGGGGGACGTCGCAATCCTTCATCAGGCTCGTAGGATATTTCGGCGTTTTGCTTAAGATATGAGATTAATTTTATAGCAAAATTATGCTCTGCAAACGTATCCCCTATTTTTCGACCTCCCTCCAAAAGCCGTCGATTTAATTTAGTCATAGCCCTATCTTCCAAAACTTTTATATTTGAAGATAATTTCTGAATATCAGTATCAGAGGCTTGATATTTTGTGAGCTCAAAAACATCAGTGGCATATTTCATAAAGTTCAGTGGCATATTGTTTTCTCGAAGCTCTTTTATTGAGTTGAATTATTTAATTTATTTTATAGACAATTCTGTATGATAGTTCTGGGGCAATTGTCAATTTGTTGCAGGAATAAACGACACTGATCTAAAAAACATTAGACAAGAACAAGCTCTACGGGCAGCTAAACCATTTCATCATGGTCATTATATAAAATCCGTCAAGAATTACAGCAACAGGGTCCCAGTATATAAGACAGGGTGGCAATCCGCTTATGGCATTTTATACCCCCCCCCATACCATCATTTCAATCGCCCAACACCATTCCTGTACCATGCCATATCTGCCAGCAACCCCGCCATGCTTGCTTCTTATGAACCCAAATAACGGATTAATGCGCTTTAACAAGCATAAAGGCATGTTGACCATTAGGAGATTTTGGACAGTACCCATTACTCGGGGCTGGTAAATTACAGCCTGCGAATTCAACCATTGCACAGTACACACATCTGAATTCACAAGTACCAGAATACGCTACAGCAGCAAAGAATAATATTAACCCGATAATAATTGCGCGGTACTTTGTTGAATCAATTTTCATCTTTCCCCCTCCAAATTATAAAAAATTACAGCAGTTTAATACAGATATACATCAAAAGCAAATAGATAAAGTGTAAAGTCCGAAATCACAGGATAACTGTCCCGATAACGGAACAGTATCCATTTATCAACCTAGGCGATTTGTCATTTATGGCAGGTCGCCTTTTTTTTTGCGTTTTAAGGAGGCTCATTCATGAAACAGACATATATCCGTACTGCACAACAAGGACTTTTCCAAACACCGTCAGACCAATTCGGCAGCATTTCTGTTTACAGAGTATGCCTGGTCAAGGATGCCACCGTTTGTTTCGGTCGATCCTGTATTAGCAGTTCCCAAAAGACTCATGCTGTGATCCAGAAACTTATCCTTACTCGTTCACAGCCTGACAGGGAATCTTTCGTCGTCGCCATGCTGAATGCCAAAAATGATTTGATAGGGCTTAATGTCGTTTCTATGGGAATTCTGTCATCAACACTTGTCCATCCCCGAGAGGTACTCAAGCCAGCTATCCTCGCCAACGCTGCGGCAATGATACTCTGTCACAATCATCCATCAGGCGATTTGAACCCATCTACCGATGATTTGGAAATTACCAGGAAAATCATCAAAGCGTCACACATCGTGGATATTCAAGTGCATGAGCATTTAATCATCAATACGGAGAATGAGAAATATTTTTCATTTGCTGATGAAGGAATTATTCGACGTTTTTATGACGAAATAACCTGATCGGCATCCTTCATACCCCCCCCATTTCCAATAAATATCCCATCCAATTCAATCTACAGCACCATTTATAAGCTACTTTTTTCCGCCCGTGAAAGTTTTTATTTCCCCCAAGGGAGGTGATTGACCAATGGCATACACGCCAGAATTAAGTTTGCAGTCGTCCTGCACCCTGAGACGGATTGCCTGGGCGCTTGGAATTCCCATGACCCAGGCGATTGAAAAAGTGTTTGAGTATATGCCACGCATTCTGGATCAGCATAAAGTTTGTTCGTTCTGCAAGGACAAATCGAAATGCTGCGAATGTGCATTTTCACAGGCATCAGATTTCAGTCGGATCTAACTCTATCAGCATCGCTTTTAATCAAGGACTGGTCGTTTCGGCTAGTCCTTTTTTTTGTTCATTGAAAAGGAGAGCATTATGCAAAATGAAAACATCAATCAGTTTCGGCAAGACGAGATCGCCAACATTCGCAGGTGGGATAAGGATCGGAATGAATATGTCACCAGTCCTTTCATAAAAGTCGGTGGGCGTTTGAGATTGGCACACGAGCAAAACGAGAAACTTTCGATAGTGACCGAAATTTTCAAGTATGACGAGAAAGTTGCCGTTGTCTGTGCTGTCAGTACCACTGCAAAGGGCAGTTTTAAAGCAATAGGCATGGCTTCGATTGAAAGAGATCAAAAACTTGCACATGCCATCCTCGAACTGGCAGAAACGAGGGCAATTGCACGTTCTCTCAGATTCGCGGGATTTGGGGTGGAATATTGCGGCGCCGAAGAAATGTCACACACTGAAACCGGCGGTAATGGAAGTGGAAGCGGGAGTGGCGGAAACGGTCATCAATCTCAGCGTAATCAAAATGAGAATCTCCCACCCAAGGGACATTGTAACAGTGACGATCTGCCCACAGGGGGAAATGGAAACTCCCGTCCGCCTATAAATGGAAGTGGGGGGAATGGTGGGAATGGGGGGAGTGGGTCCAATAATACCGCCAACGTAAGCGGCGGTAACGGCAATGGAAGTGGTGGAAATGGCAGCAGCGATTCAAGTTCCAACGGTGGAAACGTAAACGGTGGTAACGGAGATAACATTAACGGCAGATTAACGGCGAAACAGTACCGCTACATACAGAAACTAAATGAGGATATGGGTAGAGCCAGTGCGGATCTGGAGAAGGTTGCAATCGCGATGTTTGGTGTAAAGTCACAATTTCTCTCGAAAAGTAACGCTAGTGCAATAATTAAACATCTGCTTGCAAAGTAGTCCATTTTTTTCCGAGCGCACAGAATATTCATAACGGGGGGGGAGGTCCACTGGACTTTTCCCCCTTTTTTGCGTCCAACCAATCAATAAGGAGATCATTATGTCAACAAAAAAAGAAGCACTGCAATCGTTTAACGAGGAACTGCACATCAGTTACTCGCAGATTTTCTGCTTTACCTCCTGCCCCTTGAAGCACAGGTTCCAGTACGTTGAGGGTCGTCCGCCTGAACGCACCAGTATAGCATTGATAGTTGGTTCTGGAATACACAATGGAATTGCAATGGCATACACGGCTCTGAAAAATCACGGTCGTACCGAGCCGCTGGCGGAGCTGTGTGATCGTTTTGAAACTTGTCTCGAACTCGACCTTGAAAATTCCGTAGTGCCTGTCATCTTCAAGAGGGAGACACCAGACCACAAGGGTGCAGTGGTGATGGGAAATGCCATGCTCAAAGTGTTTCACGAATCCATTCCTCAAATTCTCCAGAACGTTCAGGAGATCGTCGCCGTGGAAATGCCATTAACAGCCAAACTTTTCACCGAAGACGGTCAGCTAACTGAATTCAAGCTGGCTGGGATTATAGACCTCATTATTAGAGACAAGAACGGTTTTGTGATCGTGGTTGATAATAAGACGGCTTCGAAGGCGATGGCTCAATAGACTTGTGACGAAAATGGACAGATGACCGCCTACGCATATTTGCTCGCAGCAAACAAATATGTTCTGCCAACTAGCAAAGTTCAATGTGAATTTCACATACTCCGCAAATTGGTAACGCCGAAACGGGAGATTGTCCAGACCGTTCGCACCGCCCAGGACAGGAAACGGTTTGCGAAAGTTGCCAACAGGGTTCTGTCTGCCATCGAAAACGGAATGGTCTATCCACAGCCCAGTTGGATGTGTAGCGACTGTGCTTATTCAGACGCCTGTAAAGCGTGGTGAAGTAAGAAAATAGAGCAGGGTAAGCCGTTACAATAACAATGAAAGCCTCTCTGATGAGCTCTCAAGCTCTCTGAGGGGCGTTTCTATTTAAAACCCCTACACGACCTGCAAACCCAACATAACAAAAGAGGCACAAATTAGCGAGTGTACCCATGGGTGTGCCAGCATGGGATTTATCAGGGGCTGTAATTCTGGCAACCAGCCCTATTACGATTACTTCATTTCAATTACGACTTGTTTAACAGCCCTTATGGGCAAAAGGAGCATCACCAATGAATAGAACAGGAACCCTCGAAAGTGTTATTGCAACAGTTCACCAAAAATCAGAACATTATTTTGATGAAGTTATTCCAGTACAGGATATGGAGTTCGATAATCTCAATCAGATGTGGATTTCAGGTCGGCGAGTAGAAATTTTGCCAAGTGCCCAACACTTGATTGCCAACCGTTTGCGGGTCCCGCATTCCTATCTTTGCCGCTGTCCCCAGGAGTTGCAGGCTGAAAACCTCAATTACTGGATCAGGGAAGAAGCAAAGAACCGTCAGACCTTCTTTTGCCGGTTCGATGCAAATCAACTGCGTGCGGTATTTACCGAGCGATACCGCCCCCTGGACAATATGGAAATTCTGTCGCAAATGATTGAAAACAAATTTGACCCATCGGCGGAGGTTCAATATTCCATCGACGATACGATGTTTCTGGTGAAAATTCCCGAATATACCAGAACTTTCCGTGTAAGCACTGGATATGAACACAAGGATGATATTGTGCCTGGAATTTCCTTTGCCAATAGCGAAGTCGGGATATTGGCGTTCAGCATTGAAGCCTTTTTTTATCGGATTATCTGTACGAACGGGCTTATTTCACAGGCATCATCCACATCACGGTTTAAACACATCAGTACCCGTGGGCTTGAAAATTTCCATGATACACTGGCGCACGTCATTCAAAACAGCATCCACAATCAGAACCAATTCCAAATCTCCCAGAATACCCACGTCAATAATCCCATCGCATCTATTGAAAAGTTCTCTCAACAATTCGGCTTATCCATGGCGGAAACAGAAGTGGTTCGGCAGTCATACTACAAAGAGGAAGGATGCACGATGTTCCACATTATAAACGCTTTTACGGCGGCGGGAAAAACGCCAGGATTGACGACCTCGGAAATCTATAAATACGAGAAGACAGGAGGACTGATACTTTCTTTGGTAAAGGCTTAATCACCACTCTGTATGGTGAAGTGAGAAGATAGAGGAACATGCGCAAAAGTAATAAACACCTCTCTAATGAGCTATCAAGCTCTCTGAGGGGTGTTTCTGTTTGAACCCCACCATAACCAACGAAACAAAGGAGCATTACACTACGGCTTCCGTGATTTAAAGATGAGTTTGTAAACACCTGATTCTGTAAGAAAGTTCTCACCAGCATTGTTTAAAATCCTGGTGTCCGTATTTAGGACAATCGGATTAGTTGTTTAATCGTATGTTTATCGGACATTTTTGACATATGATCTCTTATTGTGCTGTCTGCAAAGTCAAGACAAATACCAACGTGATTCGAGTTAAAAAAAATCTGACCATTGACTTCAATAATTTCTACTTCGTGCCCTTCAAAAACCATCATTTCAATTACGACTTGTTTAACAGCCCGTATGGGCAAAAGGAGCATTACCATGACAAGCCAAAAAAGTTCTATTTATGAATGTAACTCATGCAGAGACATGACTTTTGTGACGTTAACATTTTCATGCAAGTGCGGACACATAAACGAGTACCCGTTTAACATTTATCCAGAGGATGAGTATCTGGATGTTCTGGAGTACATGGCTGAGAAAAAGGCGGCATTGGAATTTGAAGAGTTTTTTGAGGCATAGGTCACGATTCCTGCTGAGTTGAAGAGATTGTGAAGTCTTAAAACGACTGAATCAAATAACTTTTTTTGAGCCCTGCTAGATTTTTTTTGATCTGGCTGGGCTTCTTAATTTTTATGGAGGCACTATGACCAATAGCGACAGAGAAAGATACCAGAGCATTGAAGTATTGAGGGAAATTTTGAAGCGAACCTTGAAGGGGCTAAAGTTTCAACTTGATTGTGGGCACTATGTCACCTTCGGACACTTCCTGGGAAACAACGTGACGATTTACAATGGAAAGGACCTGAGAATTATTTGTTCGGAGTGTGGTTATTAGCAGGCAAAGGCGAATACACCACGCACCAGAATATCTCGTGAGACGATGTCATAAAGTCATGTTTCGGTTACGATGGTTGTTTCATGTAAACATCCGAGTGAATCAGCTATGGGATAACTAATCGTTATACCATCAGTTTGAAGGGTGTAACTAATCGTTACACCCTTAGTATCTACCCAAATTGATTCATAATTTGTTCTTAGCGTCCTGATAGCATCAGTATTGTCTTTTATACCTAAAGCATCGCATTTGAATTTCAAGACATTGGGTTTCCTGCAAACGTCCGAGTGAATACGTGATGGGGTAGGAATTTACTACCCCATCAGTTTGAAGGGGGTAGTAAATTACGACCCCCTTTGCATCTATCCCAATTGCTTTGCAATAGATTTTCGAGATTGCAGAATTGTTAAGTTTTCGCCAGCATTGTTCGAAATCCGGATATGCATACTATGCATATCCGAATTAGTAACTTTAACTACCTGATTTTCATTGTAATCTCTGATTGAACTTTTAATATCCATAATGTCAAGGCATTCAGCCACCTAGAAGGAGGCGGCGTAGGACGAATTATGAGGTCGTATGCGAGGAGTTCTGGCTGAACAAATACAATCTATCAAATAGACATGAAGGGCGTCTCTTGGGCTTCTACAGACATTTTAGACGCCCTTTGTCATTGGAGGTGCATATGAATATGGCGGAAGCAAAACATGATTTATTGTTGTGCGGGTGGATGCAGTTTGAGTCACATCGGAATGGGTGGATTACTTTTTGCCGCAGGTTTAGGGGAGCGAGCACATATTGTGATCCTGAGTACCACTATTGCACCTTGTTTACGAGCGGTAGGATTGTCAGAGGAATTATCAGACCGAGAAAATGAGGTGAATTATGTGGAATGACAACTTTGACCATTTCGACGGTTTGGATTGGCAGGACTGGATGATTATCGGTCCCATGTCGGAGGAAATTGCTGAAGAAAGGCGAGAGAAAGACCCGTTCACAGATATAGATGACGAAAATAACGATACGGATTTCGACTTTGACCCTGAAGGCGATTGGTAATTTTTATTGTCCTGATCGTCCATCGACCAATAACAGTCCATGAAAAACGCTGATGGGAATAAACTAACCTCTCTTATATACAGAGAGTGTGTTTTTTTTTCTCAATCAAATTCACGGAGGTAAAATTATGGAAAAAAATGATGGTAAATTGACTTTCAGTATTGGGGATGCATCGAAAATCTCGGGTGTGCCGAAAAAACAGATCAGGAATTGGGAAGAAAAAGGATATATTTCCATAGCTGAGAGGTTGGTGTCAGGTATAAGGGCATATCGAAGATTTTCACCATCCCAAGTTAAATTTGGAAAAGGGATTCACCTTATCCGCCGCAGTTCAAAAAGCAAATGACGAAAATTTATCAAAATTGGAGGTATCTAAATGAACAATTTAAGCGAGAGATTTTGCCCACTTATGAATAAACTCTGCCCGGAGATCAGTTGTATGCTTTTCAATGAAAAATTAGATGTTTGTGAAATTAGGATTTTAAATTACAATCTTTACAAATTAAAGGAAAGTATCAGATCGTTACTGAAGGAAGTCAGACCACCTCATTAAATAAATGGGTGTGGGGGCGGAAATTATGAACACCGACCCCCACACCTGAAACAATGCAGAAATATGAACAGTCTGCTCGGATATGGACTGTCCTCAAACACAATCCCCATTAGCATACATAATATAAAATAGATTACATATATATAGCCGCAGACCGCGCTCTGGCTGTCGGCAATGCCGGTACGGTGTTGACCACCACGGATATCGGCAAAACCTGGAAGGCTGTGGCCAACGTGCCGCGCAATAACGAGTTGCAGAAATATATCAGGGTCC
>CAIMCT010000433.1 GCA_903839535.1 uncultured Desulfobacteraceae bacterium | reverse complement strand
CCCAACCCTCCCCCGCTGGGAGAGGGAGCATAAGGAAAGTGCAGATTATGCCCGTTTGCAGTATAACCCACCAACACTAAAGGAAGAAACAGTGTCAAAAAAATCATGGAACTGAAAACCATGTTGAGCCTTTCGTTGCTGTTGGCGGTAAAAGTAAACGTTTATGACCATAACATTCTGGATGCCCCCAAGTATGAAAATACACTGGGAGGCGAGGCCAGAATTCTTTTGGTCAGTCCGCAGTGGGCATACAGCATGCCTGCGCACCGTTTTCACAGGTAGAAGTTAATTTTTGAAGGTTTTATATTTACCGAAGCTTCCCTTGGATGCAACCCCGAAATTGTTTCTGAAAGTTCAGTTGCGTTTTCCATATCACATCCACTATATAATAGGTATGGATAAAACACAGAAAGAGCGGTACGGATTCCATCAAACTGCAGATGATGCAACTGAACATGAAAGCCAGAATATGACTTTAAGACATGATGATAGTCCTTTGAAAATTTGTATTGTTTCCCGTGAATATCCCCTGGAAACGCTATGGGGTGGGATTGGAACATTTACGTTAAATCTGGCGCACGGGTTGAAGAACATTGGTCATGAAGTGGATGTCGTTGCATTTTCACAGTATCAGGATTCTCTTTCCGAAGATAATGGTATCCGAATTCATCGAATTGTGTCTCCTGAAATGCCGTTTCTGAAAAAAACGCTGTGGGAATATGCAAACGTAGCGCTTTCACCGTTTGCGTATTGGTACAGCAAGAAAATATCCGTTAAAATTGAAGAGCTGTATAAAGAACAATTATTCGACATTATTGATTTCCCCGAGCATATTGGGGAAGGATTCTGTACGATTCGAAAAAATCTTTACCCGACTGCCGTCAGGCTGTTTACCCCGCTTTCACTTATCGGTAAACTTGGCATGAACAAGGTAACCAATAACTTTGATTATTATTTAATTGGACTTTTGGAAAAAGCTTCTATTCGAAGCGCAACAGCCGTTAACTCTCCAAGCGATAACCTTGCCGGTATGGTTAAACAAAATTTCAAAATTAACCGGGAAATTGAAATTATATATAATCCCATTGATACAGAGAAATTTTCACCAACAGGCGGCATTCATTCATCGCGTGCAGAACCCCTTCGAGTCGTTTTTGCAGGTCGGCTCGAAGATCGAAAAGGGGTGCATATTCTTGCTCAAGCGATTCCTAAAGTCCTTCAAGCTGTCCATAATGCTCAGTTTGACATTTTGGGACATGATTGTGCGGGGGTGTTTGGATATTCATCCATGAAAGCGTATATGATAAGTGTGTTGAGAGATCACGGTGCGGCGGATAATGTTAACTTTATTGATCCAATATCTTATGATGCATTGCCGGGTTATTATGGAAATGGGGATATCTCGGTTGTTCCATCATTATATGATAATTCCCCTTATACCTGTCTTGAAGCCATGTCCTGTGGTTTGCCTGTAATTGGAACATCTGCCGGTGGAATGCCGGAATACATAGACAATGGCATAAATGGCATTGTCATTCCTCCAAACGATTCCGATGCTCTGGCCTGCGCATTGATTGATCTGTTGAGTCATCATGAAAAAAGACAGGATTTTGGAAAACAAGCGCGAAAAAAGTCTTTAACTGACTTCAAAAGGGAAATTATTTCAGGTAAAATGGTAACATTTTATCGCAAAACAATATTGCATCACAAACATGGAACTCGGCCCCAATCGTTTGGTGATATCGCGTAATTTCATAAGACCTTACATTCTTTAATGAAAAGCTGATCCATCCGGTATATTTTTTACACTATCAAAAATTGGGGAGAACCCTTATATGTCGCACCAAAAAGCAGTTGATCTTGACAGGCTGTTTGCAGAAACTCGGCCTGTCATCCTGATGGTCAACCACAATTGGGGGGGTGGAGTTGAAAAACATGTCAAGGAACTGGTTGACTTTTTTACCAATTCGGCAACCTTTCTGATTTTACGGCCAGACATTAATGAATATGTCAGTGTATCCTGGGAAAATAAAGGTGAAAATCTGAGGCTCTTTTTCAGGATTCCCAGCGAATATGATCTGTTGAAATCATTTTTTAAACAATTGGGGGTATGCAGGATTCATTTTCACCACCTGGTTAATGTACCCCATAGTATCCTGCGCCTTCCGGAAGAACTGTCGATCCCCTTTGATGTTACGATTCACGATTATTATATGATATGTCCGAACATTTTCCTGGTTGACGAAAATGATCGCTACTGCGGCGAAGAGGGGCAACTTGCCTGCAGAAAATGTGCTGCTCACCGGAATATGGATATTCATACCTGGCGCAAATACCATCATTCATTTCTTAGAGGAGCAGATCGAATTATTGCCCCCTCCAGGGATACTGCTGACCGTTTTAAGACATGTTTTGATGACCTGAATATTATCGTGGCATATCATCTGGATCATGAGCGCATCGAAACGTACCCTGAACCGACGTTTCACAAGACAGGGTCAACAGAAAATCTTCGTGTGGTGGTTATGGGCGACCTATCAAGGCGAAAAGGGGCGGACACCTTAAATGATGTATCTGTTCTTGCGGAACAAGAAAGTGTTCCGTTAGAGTTTCATCTTATGGGCGATGCGTATAGAAAGCTATCTGTAAAACCACTTTCGAGATTGACGGTTTACGGCTCGTACACTGAACCAACACGTAATTCATTTCTGGAAAAAATCAATCCCCATATTGCCTGGATACCCGCATTATGGCCTGAAACATACAGTTATGTGTTGAGCGAGCTGATGGCCTTTGGTGTTCCGATTGCCGCAACCCGGATTGGAGCCTTTCCCGAACGGCTTAATAACCGCTCCCTGTCATGGGTACAGGATTGGGGCATCAGTCCTTCTGAGTGGATTGACTTTTTTCTCGGCATCCGCAAACAGTTTATGACGGGAGCAACTCCTCCGCCCATTGTTGGCGGCTCCTGGGAACCTGTACCCTGTTTTTCTTATCGAGTGGATTATCTATCCGCTTCTGACAGGCCATTCGTGAATCCTGACAAGGAATTAAACATCGGGCTTCTTGCTCAGATTAACCATAAAATCCTGAATCGAAACAATGCTGAAGTGTTGGTTTGTGCAAAGCTGGCGCAGCTCTGGGTAGATACGGGGTTTGGCTATCATGAAAACCAGGTGATGTCCATTGTCATATCCGGAGATGAGAAAACCATTGAATTTGATTTGTCTCATTTTCCCGACATTAATGGGCTTCGATTTGATCCCGTCAACGATTATGCTGTTGTGAATGTTAATCGCATAGAAATTTTGGGTTTAAATCAAACGCATTATGATTTGAATAAATATTCTGCAAATGAGTATATCAGTTCCGGCAATTCTTATGTTTTCATAACCCGCGACCCACAGATATTATTGTATCCTGAGAACTTTCATATTCAGAAAATCGTTTTTTATATGGATTACATTGCCATTGGCAATTCATCGTTTGACCATATCGTGAGGGTTCAAAACGATACGATAAGCGGGTTAAATGAAACGATAATCAGAATAAATAAAATAAATGCCGAACAAAATGAAACGATATGCGAACAAAACGAGATGATATCTGAATCATTGAAAATAGTTGACAATATGATACAGCAGATTCAGGACAGAGATATTTATATCCAGAAGATGGACAATATCTTTTGGTGCGTTTCGTTCATTATGAAATTGTGTTACACAAAGACAATAAATTTATCAAAACGAGCTCTTAAAAAGATATGTGACATCTGAATGAAAACGTCCTTGAATATTGCGAACAGGCATAATCTGCGATTTCCTTATGCTCCATCTCCCAGCGGGGGGAGGGGTTGGGGGTTCAAAAACGCAAAATTATGCATTGAGGCGGTCAGTCTGAATATTCGGTGAGGGGGGGCAATGCAAACCGCACACCAGCCAGTGTACCGAATTACGCAGGCAATCCGAAAAGAGATCATCCAAATTATTGATGATCGAGTCAAGGATGTTCATGTAACAAAGGAAGATTTATGTGGCGCTGGCTGGCAAAAAATATGAAATGGAATGTATTCCGCTGATGATTACCCATTTTGCACGGCCTCAGGTGTTTGAGGCAGCCCAGAAAAAAGGCATTCTCATCATTCAGAGCTTTGAGTGGTAAAAGAGATTTTCGAGTTGGAGCTGCTGATTGATGTCTGTGATGTGCAGATTTGATTATAATGTTAAAATTATTCTTGCAATAGCTTTATCATTTTGATAGGAGCATGAAGCAAAGCATGTTTATTATATTTGGCGCAAGGGAAGGTATGAAAAGTTTTAATCGATTTGATTTTGTTTTTATCAGTTCTGTCATCCTGATGGTTTTGTGCGGGGTTTCTTGGGTAAACGATGCCGTTTCGTCAGAAAACGAAACGGGTGAAGTAATTGTTGCGTATGGAGATGATTTTGTACTGACCCAAAAAGATGTGGATGCATATAAGATATTTTTTAAAAATCAGGGTATTGCGCTACCGCTTCAGAAAGAAGTCCTGATAAGGCATTTAATAAAGGGTGAGTTGTT
>CAIMCT010000432.1 GCA_903839535.1 uncultured Desulfobacteraceae bacterium | reverse complement strand
TTTGATCCCCCACCCCCAACCCTCCCCCGCTGGGAGAGGGAGTTTATGGCATCCTTCATATTATCTCAAAAGTAGTTGACACTTTTGCATAATCAGAAAATGTCAGTTGTTCACAGCATGGCTGTCAGGTTAATGTGAAATGATTGTGCCCCAAAGGGGCTGTGTAATTCAGCCCAGGTTATTGTAAAACACACTAAATTTACCCCAACGGGGTTGTGTCAGCAAGAATGACGCTACCCCGTTGGGGTTGGAAATCCATGCGCTGAAATTGTTCCCAGGGTAGCGACGTTGTCGCAACCCTGGGCTATGTGACAGAATTCCGTTGGGATTCAACAGGAACTGTGAATCCTTGGAAAGTGTAAACCGGACCATGAAGATTGGAGGAGCGATGGTAATGGTTCTTTCAGGTTTGATCGGTTTTGTGGTGCGAAAATTTCAGCACAGCCGATAAGCCGGAGCATTTTCGCATCGATTCCGATCAAGGATTCAATTTGAAGAGGACGGAGATGATTATGAAGCAAGTACTCGCGTGGTTGGTTGCAGGCATCTTTTTTTTTAATGTGGGGAGTGTGGTGAAAGCGGCCGACGAAAAACTTAAGGAGGGATATGAAGTCATTCAAGAAACGGCAGCGGATGAGGGAACAAATGCGACGCAATTGAAAGATACCGACATCAAACAAAAAGAAGAGTTATCTGAAGAGCAGGAATCAAAAACTGAAGAAAGAAAACCTCACCTTGCTGAAATCAAAGAGGAGATTGAAGAGAAGAAAAACTTCGAGATTCACGGAGGGTTAGTGGGATTCTACCAGGGTGGCTCGGCGGGAAATATAGAGGGAGAAAATGTTGGTGACCCTTCTCAGCCCGGTATTGTGGGTGATCTTCAAATGACATTCAGGCCTCCCGTCGCCTTTTTCGAAAATGGCAAGTTCTTTGTCAGACTCCACGCTGGTAAAGGTAAGGGTGCAGATGATAAACTCGGCGACAAACTATTTGCGAATCTGAATACGATAGCGGATAATAGCGATGATCTTCAGACGGACTTCGATAAAGCCTTTTGGCTTGCCGAGGCGTATTATGCCCATGAGCTATTTGACGGCAAATTGACTTTTGTTGTAGGCAAGACCGAGCCAGTGGTCTTTATCGACAATAATGCGTTCGCCAATAATCCAAGTTCCCAGTTTGTGGGGAAACCTTTTGTAAACAACCCCATCTTGAATGGCGAAGATCAATTGGCTCCCATAGTGGCGGCTTCGATCTCACCGATTGACAACATATCCATTACGGCCCTGGCCGTTTCATCCAGTTTTCCATACACCCCTGATGAAACAATGCAAAAGGGCATCTATGACCGTGTCTTCGATCAACCCCTGTTTGCCGCTCAACTTGCTTATTCACCGAAATTCGGCGAAATGAAGGGAAACTACAGACTCTATTTTTGGGATGCCACATATGATCATGTAAATGGGGCAGGAGATACCAGTTCGGATGGTTTGGGAGTCGGTCTGAGTCTTGACCAGCAGGTCACCGAGTGGTTGGGACTGTTCGCAAGGATTGCCTACAGCGACAAGAATGCCTACGATGTGGATTGGTTCTGGTCTGCTGGAGCCAACATGAAAGGGCTTATTCCATCACGAGACGAGGATGAGCTGGGAATAGGCATTGCCGGTTTGAAAGGATCGGTCGGCCCAGACAACGACGGTACGGAGTTCCACACCGAAGTGTATTACAGAATTGTTCTGACGAAAAATTTTGCAGTGAGCCCGGATATCCAATATGTCACCAATCCGCAAGGTAACAGCCATAACGACGGTGTTTTTGCCGGGATGTTACGATTGGAATTCTCTTTCTGAAAGTCGCGGAAGCTGCAAAAATTACCCCATTTACTCTGGCATACTGCGCCTTGTCCAGGAAGGAATGTATCATTCTGGCGAAACCTTGATCCGGATAATTATACTGCGAACTGGCATAATTTTACGTTTTTGATCCCCCACCCCAACCCTCCCCCGCTGGGAGAGGGAGTTTATGAAAAGCGCAGATTATGCCAGTTCGCAGTATAGTTCGTCAGCAGGGCGAAACGAGGGAATGTAAGATGTCTCATGACATTTAGTAGACTTTTATAGGGCTATTGTGTATTATTAAGTTCACAATAGACTATAATAGGGCTCTTAATGATTGATA
>CAIMCT010000431.1 GCA_903839535.1 uncultured Desulfobacteraceae bacterium | reverse complement strand
GGTTAAATATACGCCGGGGCTGATTACCTGGGCATAACCAATAAATTATGAATTATGAATTATGAATAAAAAAATATCCATATCTCACCTTTTGCTTTTCCTTCATAATTCATACTTACTTAAAGGATTACTGTAATGAAATCACCAAAAAATCCCCGTATTCTTATTGTAACGCCGGAGGTAACATATTTGCCCAACCGCATGGGAAGTATGGCCAACTATCTGACGGCGAAAGCAGGAGGCCTTGCCGATGTTTCGGCGGCGCTGGTGAATGCGCTTTTTGATCAGGGCGCTGATGTCCATATCGCCATGCCCGATTATCGGGCCATTTTCAGTGGACAGATGGCGCCTTTCCTATCCAAGGAACTTCAGGCCATTCAGAACAAAATGCCTGGTGAGCGGATACACCTGGCGGAAGACCGGGCATTTTTTTACAAAAATCGGGTCTATTCGGATTACTGGTTGGAAAATATCAAAATGGCGCTGGCCTTTCAGCGGGAAGTCATCAATAACATCGTTCCCAGGGTTCAGCCCGATCTAATTCACTGCAACGACTGGATGACCGGTTTGATTCCCGCCATGTCCAGGAGAATGGGCATTCCCTGTCTGTTTACCATTCATAACATTCATACCATGAAAACCTATTTGTGGCAGATTGAAGACCGGGGGATTGACGCCGCCTATTTCTGGCAGCATCTGTATTATGATCGCATGGCGACCGAATATGAAGAAACCAGGGATTCCAACGCCGTAGATTTTCTGACCAGCGGCATTTTTGGTGCCCATTTTGTCAATACAGTGAGTCACACATTTCTAATGGAAATTGTTGAAGGCCGGCACGGTTTTATCGAAAAATCCATTCAGCAGGAGATGACCAACAAATGGTATGCCGGATGTGCTGCGGGGATATTGAACGCTCCTGATCCAGCTTTTAATCCCATGAATGATAAATATTTGACTACAACCTTTGGCCCGGATGATCATGTTGAAGGGAAAAAACAGAACAAGCTGGCCCTTCAAAAACTTCTGGGCTTAATTGAGGATGAGAACGCGCCGGTGTTTTTCTGGCCATCCCGGCTGGACAGCATTCAAAAAGGGTCGCAGCTTCTGGCGGATATTCTCTATTCGGTTATTTCCAAGTATTGGCAGAGCAATCTGGAGATCGTTTTCGTGGCTAACGGCGAATATCAGCAGCATTTCAAGGATATCGCCCAGCATCATGGCATTCAAAAACGCATTGCTGTCTGCGATTTCAGTGAAGATCTCGAACACCTCGCCTATGGGGCTTCGAATTTCATTTTGATGCCGTCTTTGTTTGAGCCATGCGGTCTGCCACAGATGATTGCCCCGATCTATGGCTCTCTGCCGGTTGTCCATGACACCGGAGGCATACATGATACGATCAGCCATCTAAATTCGTCAAAACATACTGGTAACGGTTTTTTGTTTAAATCCCACGATGCAGCCGGTCTATCCTGGGCCATTGATCAGGCCATGGCGTTTTATCAGCTTTCAGAGAAAAAAAAGCAGTTTGAGATTCGACGTATCATGAATGAGAGCATTGAACGTTTCAACCATTCGGTAACTGCCAGACAGTATATTGATCTTTATGAAAAGATGCTTCAGCGGCCGCTGATAAATTAAAGAAGGGGTCAGGAATGAATGATGAATGCGTAATAAAAAAAAATCCAGTTCTCACTTTTTGCTTTTCATTCATCATTCCGCATTCATCCTTCATCATTTTGTGAAATGGAGAAAGAACCGATGACTGAATTTACTTATCAGGAGATGTTTCCCCTGGGACCCGATACAACGGAATATCGCAGGTTAACATCCGATTTTGTTTCAGATGCTTCTTTCGAAGGCCATACCATTGTGAAGATTGCTTCCGAGGGTCTGACCCTGCTGGCGGAGCAGGCTTTTAAAGATGTGTCTCACCTTCTGAGAAAATCCCATCTTCTGCAGTTGGTCAAGATTTTGAATGATTCCGAAAGTTCTTCCAATGACCGCTATGTGGCCATTGAAATGCTGAAAAACGCAGTGATCGCCGCTGAAGGCGAGTATCCCATGTGTCAGGATACCGGAACAGCCGTGATTATGGGCAAAAAAGGTCAGCAAATCTGGACTGGATTTTCGGATGAAGAGGCTCTTTCCAGGGGCGTTTTTAATGCCTATACCCAGAGCAATCTCCGGTATTCCCAGAATGCGCCATTGTCCCTTTATGGTGAAAAAAATACCGGCTGTAATCTGCCTGCTCAGATCGATATTTATGGAACTTCCGGGGATGCCTACAAATTTCTCTTCATAGCCAAAGGCGGGGGATCAGCCAATAAATCCTATCTCTTTCAGGAAACAAAAGCCGTGCTGGCGCCGGATAGGCTTCCGGAATATTTAAAGGCCAAAATGAAAAGCCTGGGAACCGCGGCCTGCCCGCCGTATCATCTGGCCTTTGTGATAGGCGGAACCTCGGCGGAAGCCAATCTTAAAACCGTGAAACTGGCCTCGGCAGGATATCTGGATACGCTTCCGGAACAAGGAAATGCTTTGGGTCATGCCTTCAGGGACCGAGAGCTGGAGGCAGTGCTATATCAGATGTCGCGGGATATAGGTCTTGGGGCTCAGTTCGGCGGAGTCGCCTTCTGTCATGATGTCCGCGTCATTCGCATGCCCCGGCATGGGGCATCCTGTCCCATCGGCATGGGAGTCAGTTGCAGCGCAGACCGCAACATCAAAGCCAGAATCACTCGCAACGGTATTTTTCTGGAAAAGCTTGAAACCAATCCAGCGCAGTTTCTGCCGGAACCATCAGGCCCAGTGGATGATGCCGTTCGCATCAATCTGAATCGACCCATGAATGAAATCCGGGAAATCCTTAGCAAATATCCCATTTCCACGCGGCTGCTCCTGACAGGAGACATTGTTGTGGGAAGGGACATCGCTCATGCCAAACTCAAGGAACGTCTTGACCAAGGCGAGGATCTGCCCGAATATTTCAAGAATCACATCGTGTATTATGCCGGGCCTGCCAAAACCCCCAAAGGCAGGGCATCGGGTTCCTTTGGCCCGACTACTGCTGGCCGTATGGATCCCTACGTTCCCCTGTTTCAGGCAAGAGGGGGTTCCATGATCATGTTGGCCAAGGGAAACCGCACTCGGCAGGTCACTGATTCCTGTAAAAAATACGGTGGATTTTATCTTGGATCCATCGGCGGACCAGCGGCCCGACTGGGCAGAGACTGCATTACCTGCATCGAAACCCTTGAGTATCCAGAACTGGGAATGGAGGCCATTTTTAAGATTACTGTCAAGGATTTTCCCGCGTTTATCATCGTGGATGACAAAGGAAACGATTTCTTTTCCGAACTGATGCGGTAAAACATTTGATTTGCGCCAACTTGCAGTATACTGTGAACGGGCATAATCTACACTTTCCATAAACTCCCTCCCCAGCGGGGGAGGTTGGGGTGTTGAGGTGTGGGCTCAAAAGTTCAGATTATGACCGTCGACAGTACATACTGCGGACCGCATGAATTTGTGAAAACCGTTCTCAAGTATATACTGCGAACTGGTATAATTTTACGTTTTTGGTCCCCCACCCCAACCCTCCCCCGCTGGGAGAGGGAGTTTATGAAAAGCGCAGATTATGCCAGTTCGCAGTATATATCATTCCAAATGAACATAATATGTTTGGTATTCCTCGGAAAGGCGATATCCTTTATCTACCAGTACCTGGCAGACGAGGAATTTGCTTTCACTGAGCAATTCCTCGGATAGTCCGATTGCCGTGAGCCGGTTGCCGTACACAGCGCCGGTATCCACATTGATTGAAATCAGTCGTTCGATCGGAGCCGTGTAGCTGGCTTTGTACGATTCTTTTTTAAATTCAATGGGTTCGTCCTCGGCTTCCTCAAATTTAAAGAATGGTGTCCCGGAGTGAACATCATAGCCGTGCAAGTGTTCCCACATTTTGTCCAGCTTGGTTGTTGGCGTATGACCATGAACAAGAATATAATCATCAAATTTCTTTTTCGGTTCACTTCGGTCCCACAAAATTGTGTCTTCAATCCATAGCTTTTTTTCTTTCCGCCATCTATGAAAATCGTCGTAGCTCTTGAGCAACAACTGTTCCTGCACTGAAAATGCAGTACCCAACATAGCATGGACAAAAGCAAACTTCCAGTCGCCGATTTGCTCTTCGTGGGATACGATCAATTTCTTGAAAAACTGGAGATACTTGTCACCGAGAGGAAACTCTTCGCGAGGCATTTCCTCCTCGTTGTTGCTGTAAAAAACCTTAGGAAAAAAAGAACTAACCGTTCGCTGACCTCCATTTCCCCTGAACCAGACATTTCCGAAACTTTTAAATAAATCGGAACGTTCAAGAAATTGGAGCATCAAATCATCATGATTTCCCATCAGGCATACCGTTTCGAAGGGAATATCCATGATGTAGTCCACCACTTCCTTTGAAGATGGACCATAGTCAATGTAATCCCCCAGGAAGATGATCTTTTCTATTTCCGTATCCGAATCTTTGCGGTAGCTATTTGCATGAATAGACGACATGATTCGCTTTAGCGGATCAAACATGCCGTGAATATCTCCTATTACCCAAATCATGGCAAACCTCCTATTCTGGCCCTGTCACCCGGCCAATTGGTTCATTGGTTCATTGCACTTTCGTTCTGTTCACTGCAAGAAGCGTATCAAAAAACTTCGCAAAACAAAACATAAAAACTGCGTATCATTCTTAAATTTCATCGAACAATCTAACAAACTAAAATCGAAAGGATTCCCCCCCTTTGAAAAAGGGGGGCCAGGGGGGATTTAGGAGGCTATCTACCTGAAAAATCCCCCTCGATCCCCCTTTTCCAAAGGGGGAAGTATCGTTTTCATATATTGGGTGATCGAATTTAAGAAAGATACAAAACTGCGTTCTTTTACTTCATCCCGATACAGATGCCGCTGTCCGGAGGGCCACAGGAAGAGCGTGAGCTGCAGAAGCGCGCAAACTCCGCTGATGCGCCCTGATGATCCCTTCCCAGATGGAAATTCAACCAGGACGAGGTGCGATCCAGCTCCCACTTGCGCGGGGGAATGCAACCGCGAACCATTTCATTGGATTTTCCAGCATAAGCCCAGCGCAGATAGGTCTGATACCAGATACACCATCTGTCCGAATACACTTCGCAGCGTCCGTTGCGGCTACCGCCACATGCGCCGTTGCGGATGTGTTTGGGGCAGCCAGATTCCGGGCACTGGAAAGCTATATGCTGGATGGCGCAATCGCCGCACTGCCGGCAGTCCAGCATCACCTGTTTTCCCACATTTTCAGCAAAATGCAGAATGGAGCCAGCCGAAGTGGTGCCATCGAACCATTTACTCAATCGCTGATACAGGGGTGCAAGAGAGGCATCGGTATTAAAAAAAAGAACATGGGACAGCTCAAGCATGCGAAACTGGAGCCTTTCCCAAAACGGCAATTGTACCGGTTTCCGTCCGTAGTTGTGCTGCAAGGCAACTGTTTCGGCGGATTCTGGAAAAGCATGGAACCCACCTGGAGGAGAAAAATCAAAATCCGAAAGAAAATCCGTCCAGTGATTCTCGATTTGTTTCATGCGGTCCAGAATCTTCGCCACGGGCTCAAATCGCTTGTGAACTCCGCCGATATGAATGCCACGATATCCCAAACCTTTTAAAACCGCTCCCAGCCTGGCCGCCCGCTCAATACTTACCGCCCTGCCCCTGGCCGGATCCACCCATTCATCCCGGACCATTTTCAGAAGCCGATCCGGCACGACTGCACCTGGAATTTTTCCTTGATTCATCATACTTGCAACATTCGGTGTCAGGATATATACTGCCCCCAAGGTTGGCAAATGAAACCCCATAAGAGCCTGTATCCGCATCAGCTCCTGAAATTTACGCGCATCATACCCCAGTTGGGTTATAATAAACTGTGCGCCGGAATTCGCCTTGCGGCACAGTTTGGCGTACTGAGCAAAACTTTCAGCCTCGGTATATTTAAAAGGGGAAATGGCGCAGCCGCTCAAAAAACCGTCCGGATCACCGGCATTGTTGATGCGCTCGCTCAACATGGCCATCAGGCATTGAAGGGTAACGGAATCCAGGTCGAATACCGGCGCACCCTGTCCGGCGAAGCCTTGTCCGGCATAGTCTCCAGTCAGAGCCAGGATATTTTTCATGCCCATCATGGCAAGTTGAATCGCACGACTTTCCAGTCCGACCCGATTCATATCCCGACAGGTAAAGTGGACGATCACATCCATACCGAGCCTGAAGATTTCAGATCCCAGAACATCCGGGCTAAGCGAGGGGTTGCCACCGGGATTGTCCGTCATGGACACGGCGGAAATGCGGCCATCCGAGAAAGCGTCTGCTGCAATCCGCATGACCGTGTCAACGGATTTTCCGCCGTGTTCACGGCCCGGCACCAGTTCCAGTGTAACGATAAACTGAGCTGGATCAAACAGGTCATTTCGAAAAACACGCAACATGACTGAACGCCCTCCTTTGATTGTTTAGTGCATCTCTTTATCTGATGTCTTCTGAAAAAGCGATATTTTTTTCGTTAAAACCAATATATCTGCTGCTTTTACCCTGTCAGGCCAGTTCCCATTGTTGACTTTGTATGATAACTTTATTATTGATTGGTAGCTCAATGAATTTATCAAATGGATAATGTTTGTCCATAAACGGAAAGGTTTTCCGTTACGAATAATACCGTTCCACTGCTGACAAGTTTGGTTTTAATAGCCTGCTTTACTGTGTTCAGGCTGCGGTGACAACAGGTATTATTTGTTGTGTGGCGTCTTTGGATGACCACACCTGTCGGTTGAAACTGTTCAACCAGGATTCCAGTTGCAGGTTGCAAAACCTATCAACGGAAAGCGAATTACTTAATGCGTGTGTTTGCGCACAAAATTAGGAGCAGAATGCCATGAAACATGTGGAATGGAATCCGGGTACACTTTTGGAAACATCCGGAGCATATTGGAAAACCTGCGCTCTTCATGCCGCAGTGCAACTGGATGTATTTACGGTGATAGAAGATCAGTGGCTTTCATCTGAATACATCGCCGAAAAACTTCAGGCGGAACCCAGGGCGCTTGCCATGCTGTTGAATGCAATGACCGCCATGAACCTTCTGAACAAATCTGGCGGCCTTTATGCCAATACGCCTGAGGCCAAAACTTTTCTCTCCAAATCGTCCCCCGGTTACATCGGGTATATCATCAAACATCATCACCATCTGGTGGCATCCTGGAGCCAGCTTGATCAGGCCGTTCTTAGTGGCGACCCGATTCGAACTCAGACGATGAACAGCAGCGAAGATGCACGCGAAAGTTTTCTGATGGGCATGTTCAATATGGCCATGACCCTTGCACCCAGGATTGTCCCCCAAATTGATCTTTCCAATCGCAAATCATTTCTGGATATGGGTGGAGGCCCTGGAACATATTCCATCCAGTTTTGTCTGCACAATCCTGAAATGAAGGCTGTCGTTTTTGATCTGCCGACCACCCGGCCTTTTGCCGAAACCACCATCGGAAAATTTGGTCTGTCAGATCGGATTCGCTTTCAGGCAGGCAGTTATCTGGATGACCCGGTTGAAGGACGCTATGATGTGGCCTGGCTTTCCCATATCCTGCACGGGGAAGGCCCCGAAGACTGTCAAGGAATCATTCAAAAGGCGGTTTCCGCCCTTTCTCCTGGCGGCATGATTCTTATCCACGAATTTATTCTAAACAACGATATGAGCGGACCGCTGTTTCCGACCCTTTTTTCGCTGAATATGCTCCTGCACACCTCATCAGGTCAGGCATATTCTGAACAGCAGCTCACAGGCATGCTGGCCAAGGCGGGAGTTCGGGATATTCACAGGATCGCCATTGACAGCCTTAACGACTCCGGCATTATCGCCGGGGTTGTATGATCCACATGATGCCTGCAGTTGATGCTGATGTGTTGATTGTCGGCACCGGCATTATGGGGCTGACGATTGCAAGGGAACTTGTCCGGAACAACTGGGAAAACATTGTCGTTATTGAAAAAGAGACGGAGACCGGAAAACATGCCTCCGGCCGCAACAGCGGCGTGCTTCACGCTGGCATTTATTATGCTCCGGACAGTTTGAAGGCTAAGTCCTGCCTGAACGGTAATTTCCTGATGAAAGCCTATTGCCGGGAAAAACAGCTTCCGCTTTCTGAAACAGGAAAAGTAATCGTCGCCCGAAGCGAAGACGAACTTCCCGTGCTTAAGACCCTTTATGAACGTGCCATTACCAATGGCGCAAAAGTGGATATGCTGAATGAAAAAGAGCTGGCTGCGATTGAACCCAATGCCAAAACCGTTCAACATGCAATTTATTCCCATTATACCGCAGTGGTTGACCCAAATAAAATCCTGAAATCGCTGAAAAGCGACCTGGAAGGATCCGGAAAAGTGCGTTTTCTGTTCAACTGCGCATTTGAAGCGGTTGTTGGCAGCGATGTCGTTCAGACACAGTGCGGCAGGATTCGGTTCAAGCGATTCATCAATGCCGCTGGTGCCCATTGCGACCGTATTTCAAAGGCTTTTGGCATCGGAGTTCAGTATCGGCTGATTCCCTTTAAAGGCATCTACCGCAAGTTGAAAAAAAACAGCGCATGGCGGGTTCGGGGCAGTATTTATCCGGTTCCGGATATTCGTAATCCTTTTCTGGGAGTTCATTTTACCCGGAATATTCATGGAGATGTTTACCTGGGACCCACGGCGATTCCGGCATTTGGCCGTGAAAATTATGGTGTTTTTGAAGGAATTGATAAAGAAGCTATTGATATTTTGCTCAGTGATACACATCTTTTCCTAAATAACCCGCAGTTTCGAACCGTGGCGTTGACCGAGCCCAGGAAATACTTTTTTCCATGGTTTTTTCAGGATGCTGCAGCGCTGGTAAAAACCCTGTATCCTTCCGAAGTTGAGCCCGCCGCCAAAGTGGGAATTCGGGCGCAGCTTGTGGACTGGAACACCGGGGAGCTGGTCCAGGATTTTCAGGTGATTCAGGACGGCGCTTGTCTGCATCTGCTTAATCCCATTTCGCCGGCATTTACCAGTTCCATGGATCTGGCGCAGAAAATAGTCCAGTTAATAATGAAAAATAAAAATGAACCACAGATGAACACCGATACACACAGATGAGTTAGCTATCGGTGTTTGCTTATGGTGAACGTTCACAGCATGATCTATGCCGCCCTCAGAAATGAAAATTAGCCGACGCTCTTGTGTCGGCTACAAGAGCGTTTCTCGCGCAAAGAATATTTTTTCGTGTATTTCGTGTATTTCGTGGTTTAAAAGTATTTTTAGGGTGAAATCAAACAAGGAAATTTATGACTCAAGAAGAACAAATCGAGGCCATCAGACAACGGGCCAGAAAGAATTTTTCAAAAGGATTCAACTGCGCTGAGTGCGTGGTGGAAGCTGTTGTTAACTTGGTGGAGACCGGCCTTCCTCAAGATATTCTGAAGCTGGCGACGGGCTTTGGCGGGGGCGTGGGGCTTTATGGAGATACCTGTGGTGCCATTGCCGGGGCGGTTCTGGCAGTTGGAGCCGTCCATGGCAGAAGCTCGCTTCCGGAAGGCGAGCCAAAAGAGGCATCAAAAATGGCCGCCCAGGAGCTGTATGGCAAACCCGGTTTGTATCGGCTTTTTAATCAGATTCCCAACCGGATCAAAGAAAAATTTGGGAGTACCCTTTGTCGGGACCTCACACAGCCATGGAAAGAGAATTGGCTTTGTCGCGACCATGCCATGCACTGCCGTGAGATTATTACTGAATCTGCAAAGATCGCCGCTGAATTGATCCTGTCGGATAAAACCGAATTGGCTTCCAGGCCTTTTGGCGCCAATGTTGAAAACCTGGCGGACGCTGAGGCATGTTCCATCAAGGGCTGAGCTTCTGCACTGAATCAGGGCGGTGCCCTGAAAAAATAACCAATGGCTGCAACTATTATAGAGACGCACTTCCGCCTTCTTTCAAAGGAATTCATATTTAAATGTTTTTCGACTGGTTAACAAAAATATTCGGTAGCAAAAACGAACGGGAATTAAAAAAACTCTGGCCTGTGGTTGATCAGATCAATTCCTTCGAACCCTCCATGAAAGCCCTCAGCAACGATGAGTTTAAAGCACAGACACTGGGCTTCAAGGAGCGGATTGCAAAGGGCGAAACCCTGGACGATTTGCTCCCTGAAGCATTCGCAGCCGTCCGGGAGGCATCGGTTCGAACCCTGAACATGCGCCATTTCGATGCTCAGCTCATCGGCGGCATGGTGCTTCATCAGGGAAAAATCGCAGAAATGAAGACTGGTGAAGGCAAAACCCTTGCAGCCACCCTTCCGGCCTATCTGAATTCCCTGACCGGCAAAGGGGTTCACATTATTACTGTTAACGACTATCTGGCCAGACGTGATACCGAATGGATGGGAACGATTTACAGTTTCCTGGGTCTTTCGGTCGGATGCATACTTCATGGCCTTGATGATAGCGAACGCCAAGCTGCTTATCACTCTGATATCACTTACGGAACCAACAATGAGTTCGGATTTGATTATCTTAGAGACAACATGAAATTCTACAAGGAGAGCATTGTTCAGGGAGAGCTCAATTACGCCATCGTGGATGAAGTGGACAGTATTCTTGTCGATGAAGCCAGAACCCCTCTGATCATCTCCGGCCAGGCGGAAAAATCCACCAACCTCTATCATGAGATCAACACCATCATCCCCCGCCTTTCTCAGGACGCGGATTACGTAATTGATGAAAAAGCCAGGTCAGCAGTCCTTACCGAAGAGGGGGTCGCCAAGGCCGAGCAGTTGATCAAGGTGGAAAACCTCTACGATCCCCGCAATATCGAAACGCTTCATCACATTAATCAGGCGCTAAAGGCCCACACTCTGTTCAAGCGGGATGTTGACTATATCGTCAAGGAAGGTGAAGTCATCATTGTGGATGAATTCACCGGTCGCCTTATGCCTGGACGGCGCTACAGCGAAGGCCTTCACCAGGCGCTTGAGGCCAAGGAAAACGTTAAAATCGAGAACGAAAATCAAACCCTTGCTACGATAACCTTTCAGAATTATTTTAGGATGTATGATAAACTGGCCGGCATGACCGGTACGGCTGATACCGAGGCGGCTGAGTTCAAAAAAATATACAACCTGGATGTTTCGGTGATTCCCACCAACAAGCCCATGATCCGGCATGATTTTCCGGATATGATCTATAAAAGCAAAAAAGAAAAATTTGAAGCAGTCATGAATGATATTGCCGAACTTCATAAAAGAGGACAGCCTGTCCTTGTCGGCACCATCTCCATTGACGTGTCTGAGGACCTTAGCCATAAACTGAAAAAAAGGGGGATTCCCCACACGGTTCTTAATGCCAAAAATCATGAGAAAGAAGCTGAAATCGTGTCTATGGCAGGCCAGAAAGGGGCTGTGACTATATCCACCAACATGGCGGGACGTGGTACGGACATCGTGCTGGGAGAAGGCGTTACCGAGCTTGGCGGACTTCGTATCATCGGTACGGAACGTCACGAGAGTCGGCGCATCGACAATCAGTTGCGAGGCCGATCCGGAAGGCAGGGAGATCCGGGATCATCCAGATTCTATCTGGCTCTGGAAGACGATTTGCTGCGGATATTCGGGGGCGAGCGAATGACCAGCATCATGGAGAGGCTGGGCATGGAGGAAGGCGAACCCATCGAGCACAATCTGATCAGCCGGGCCATTGAGAATGCCCAGTCCAAGGTGGAAGCGCACAATTTTGATATTCGAAAACACCTTATCGAATATGATGATGTGATGAACCAGCAGCGTGAAGTCATTTACAGACAGCGCCGCGAAGCCCTGAATGGGAAAAGCCTGAAACCAGCCATCCAGGACATGATTCGGGATAAGGCCGAGGAAATTGCCGAAACCTTTGCGGACGATAAAATTGCACCTGAAGAATGGAATCTCAAAGGCATTGGTGAAGCCGTATTCAACCAGTATAATTTCCAAATTGGTCTCTCCGAAGACTTACTGGATGGACTGAGTGCTGATGGTCTGGCGGAAGCCATTGCGGGCTCTGCTCTTGAGTTGTATTCCAAAAGGGAGAGTGAATTTGGCGAGGAGAATTTCAGACAACTGGAACGCTACATGATGCTAAACACGGTTGACACCCTCTGGAAGGATCACCTGCTATCCATGGATCATCTGAAGGAGGGAATCGGACTCCGGGGATATGCTCAGCAAAATCCGCTGATCGTGTATAAAAAAGAGGGATTTGAGATGTTTCAGGACATGATCTCCCGCATCCAGGAGCAAACCATTTCCATTCTTTTTCGCGTACAGCAGGCTGAGCCTGAAAGAATAGAAGCCATTCACAGGCCCAAAGAACAGAATCTGATTTTTTCAGGTTCAGACGGAGAACCACAGAAGAAAAAGCCGGTTCGTCGTGCAAATGAAAAAACAGGCCGAAACGACTCCTGCCCCTGCGGGAGCGGTAAAAAATTCAAAAAATGCTGCGGTAAGTGAGGCGCCAGATTATTACCGTTTGCAGCGCTACTGCGAGGAGGGTTCTGCTGGAATGGATCCATTTAACCCGGAAACTGAAGGTGGTGTTGATGAGGACGTTCAGGAAATTGTCAAAGAACCTTCGATGTTCAAGGTGCTTATCCTGAATGACGATTACACCACTATGGAGTTTGTCGTCGAAATCCTGATGCTTGTGTTCGCAAAATCGCTTGAAGCAGCTACTGAAATCATGTTGAATGTTCATCGTAAAGGAATCGGGGTTTGCGGGGTTTATACCCTTGAAATCGCTGAAACCAAGGTTGGAACCGTCCATTCCCTTGCAAAAGAAATGGGGTTTCCACTGCGATGCACCATAGAGGAAGTGTGAACAATGATCAGTAAGAAACTCAGTGAGACCCTTGGGTTTGCTGTTCGGGAAGCCAAGAGACGCCGGCACGAATATGTATCGGTTGAGCATATTCTGTTTGCGGGATTACACGACAGCAGCGGCGTTGAAATCATCGAAAACTGTGGGGGAAACGTACAGGACCTCATGGTTTCCCTGGAGAAGTTTTTCGAAGAACGGATGGAAAAAATTGCTGAGGATCGGGATTATGTGCTTCAACAGACCCTTGCCTTTCAGCGAGTCATTCAACGAGCCGTCAACCATGTGCGATCCGCTGAAAAGCAGGAAGTGGCTATCAGCGATATTTTGGCCTCCATCTTTCTGGAAAATGATTCTTTCGCAGCATTTTTTCTCACTGAACAGGGAATCAGCCGGTTGGATATTTTACGTTATATTTCGCATGACGCCAGCCCTTCCCCGTTGATTCAGGACCCTGGACCAGAAACAAAGACCGAAAAACCGGACAAGCCAAAAAAATCAAATCCCATTGAACTCTACACTCTCAACCTTACTCGCGCCGCTGCTGATGGCAAGATAGATCCATTGATCGGCAGGGAACTCGAAATCGAAAGAACCGTTCATATTCTCTGCCGCAGGCGAAAAAACAATCCCATCTATGTGGGAGATCCTGGTGTTGGGAAAACCGCGATGGCCGAGGGTCTGGCTCTGAAAATTTTCGAGGGAAAAGTTCCTGAACCCATCAAGGGTCTGAAGCTTTTTTCTCTGGATATGGGAGCGCTTCTGGCTGGAACACGGTTCCGGGGGGATTTTGAACAGCGACTGAAAGGGGTGATCGATGCCCTTTGCAATCAAAAAGATGCCGTTCTCTTTATTGACGAGATTCATACCATTGTGGGTGCTGGAGCCACTAGCGGCGGTTCCATGGATGCCTCTAATATTCTTAAACCAGCTCTTGCCAGCGGAGAATTCCGTTGTATCGGCTCGACTACTTATGAAGAATATAAAAATCATTTTCAGAAAGACCGCGCCCTATCAAGGCGGTTTGAAAAAATCGATATCATAGAGCCAACGGTTTCTGAAACCATCGATATTTTAAAAGGCCTGAGGTCCCGTTATGAGGCGCACCATCAAATTGTTTATACCGATGCAGCATTGAAAGCGGCTGCCGTACTGTCAGCCAAACATATCAATGACCGGTTCCTTCCAGACAAGGCAATTGATGTCATGGACGAGACAGGAGCATGGGTCAGGCTTGCAGGACAACCCCATCGAAAAAAAATCCAGCCGGCGGACATTGAAAAAATTGTCGCCAAAATCGCCAGAATTCCGGAGATACGGGTGACCACATCCGACCGCACACGCCTTGAGACCCTTGAAGATCGGTTGAAGCAGGTCGTGTTCGGCCAGGAAGACGCCATTCGTGCGATGGTGACCGCCATCAAACGGTCCCGTGCCGGACTGGGTGCACCGGACCGACCTGTGGGATCTTTCTTGTTTACCGGACCTACTGGCGTGGGTAAAACCGAGGTGGCCAGACAGGTAGCAGCGGCTTTGGGCATATCTTTTTCACGCTATGATATGAGCGAATACATGGAAAAGCACACGGTTGCCCGGCTCATCGGGGCGCCTCCCGGCTATATTGGGTTCGACCAGGGTGGACTTTTAACCGATGACATACGAAAACACCCACATTGCGTACTGCTTCTGGATGAAATTGAAAAAGCGCACCCGGATATCTTCAATATCTTGCTTCAGGTTCTGGATTACGCCACTCTGACCGACAATAACGGTAAAAAAGCGGATTTCAGGAACACGATCGTCATTATGACATCCAATGCCGGAAGCCGGGAGATGAACACGCAAACCATCGGATTCGGGGATGTAAGATCCGATTCCCTGAGCAAGGGAATGAAAGCGGTTGAAAAATGTTTCAGTCCGGAATTCCGAAATCGGCTGGACACCATCATTTCCTTTAAATCACTAAGCATCGAAGTCATGGAGAAGGTTGTTGACAAGTTCATGGCCGAAATCAATGCACAGCTTTTACCGAGGAAAATAAACATTCAGCTTTTACCAGAAGCCAGAATCTGGCTGGCCAAAAAAGGATATGACCCCCAGTATGGCGCAAGACCCTTATCCCGACTGATTCAAAATCAAATCAAGGATGTACTCGCTGACCGTATTCTTTTTGGCAATCTTGAAAAAGGCGGAGTCGTGCAGGTCGGTCTGGATGGCGATAATCTCACATTTGATATTCACTGACAAAATATATGCCGGTATTCCGTTTGTCAGATCAAATCATTTTCCCGAAACCGGAATTGTCGCGTGAAGATGGCCTCCTTGCAGTGGGAGGCGATCTCAGTCTGGAGCGTCTCATTCGGGCTTACCGCATGGGAATTTTCCCGTGGTATTCCCACGGAGATCCCATTCTCTGGTGGTCGCCTGATCCCAGGCTCGTGTTGTATCCTGGCGCGCTCCACGTTTCCCGAAGCCTGATGAAAACCCTTAAACAGGGCCGTTTTATCGTCACCCTGGATCAGGATTTTCCTCAGGTGATTGCGGCATGCGCCTGTGCGCCCAGAGATAATCAGCCTGGAACCTGGATCACAGACGATATGATGGATGCTTATTGCCGACTTCATGAGGCCGGATTCGCCCATTCAGTAGAAGTCTGGAGCCAGGGAGAGCTGGCAGGCGGCCTGTATGGCATCTCGTTGGGGAAATGTTTTTTCGGGGAATCCATGTTCGCCCTTAAAAATAATGCTTCAAAAGTCGGGCTGGCGACTCTGGTGCATCTTCTTCGAAAATGGTCTTTCAACCTCATTGACTGCCAGGTGACCACTCACCATCTTGTCCAGTTGGGTGCAATAGAAATTCCCAGAAAGCAGTTTATGGCTGAATTAAAGCTATCATTGAAATCGCCCACTCAAAAAGGCAAATGGGAGATGTCAAAGGGGGATATCGTTTTTTAGTTTTTTGACTTATCATCTATTTTGAACGTATTTCATACCAAAAAAAAGGGGTGGCTCTTATGGAAAACGGTTGTATCTTCTGCAGTATCGCCCAGGAAAAAACGCCAACAGAACTGATTTACAAGAACCAGAACCTGGTGGTCTTCAAAGATATCAAACCCCATGCACCAGTTCATCTGTTGATTGTCCCCAAACAGCATATCCGCAGCATTAATGACCTGACTGCAACTGATCTGCAACTGGTATCGGAGCTGATTGTGGCTGCCAAGAACATGGCGATTGAGGTTGGAGTCAATGAATCGGGTTACAAGCTTCTTTTCAATGTCGAGCGCGGGGGCGGCCAAATGGTCTTTCACCTTCATCTGCATTTGATGGGCGGATGGATTCGATAGAGGCTATAGATAGAGGATACGAAATGAAAATTGTGGTAATCATCCCTTCCCGATATGGATCGACCCGCTTCGAGGGTAAACCCTTGGCCAGGATTTTCGGAAAGCCCATGATTCAATGTGTTTATGAACGCGCATCTATCTCTGATATTGTGGATCAGGTGGTGGTGGCAACCGACGACGAACGGATTTATGGGGTTGTTACCGGCTTTGGCGGCAAAGCAATCATGACGAATGCTGAAAACAGGTCGGGTACGGACAGGGTTGCTGAAGCCGCTGAGAAGCTGAACCTGTCAGCCAATGATATCATCGTCAATATTCAGGGAGACCAGCCCTGCATCCATCCATCATGCATTCAGGAGGTTGCAGCCCCGCTGATCGAAAATCCTGATATTCAGATGAGTACGCTCGCCTTCAAAATCATCAATCCCGAAGAAATCACCAATCCCAAGGACGTGAAGGTAATTTTTGATGTCTCGGGAAACGCTCTTTATTTTTCACGATCCGCCATTCCTTTTGGCCGGGATTCTTCCACGGTTTTTGATACTTATAAGCACTTGGGTATTTACGCATATACCCGGCGATTTTTGGATGTCTTCAGGAGTCTTCCGGACGGCAGGCTGGAGAACATCGAAAAACTCGAACAGCTCCGCGCTCTTGAATATGGGCATCGCATTCGCGTGATGGTCACGGATCATGACTCGCCTGAAGTGGATATTCCGGAGGATATCATTAGAATATCACTTGAATTAATTACGAATTAGAAATTACGAATTACGAATTTTATTAATCACTCATCCTTTTTCATTCGTAATTCCAGTTAGATCGTCCCTTCATGGCTCAACGAGCCAAATATATATCGGGCGCCTCATTCCTTTTTCCCCGCCATAATTGTTATCTTTAATGACATGATCTACCCGTTGGTAGACTCAGTATTATTATCCGATTGCTCATTTTATGAAGAACACATGAATCCCACCAAATGCGAAAAATTCATAAGATCATTAAAGAGAATCCAGGAAATCAAGACAGTACCCTATCAAACCATCAATCAACTGCTCCAGATGCTTTGTGTCAGCCGCGCACAGTTTTACAAAGATAAAAACGATCTCTCAACCCTAGGTTTTGAATTTTCGTACGACCGGTCCAAAAAACGATTTGTCGTCACACGGGATGTCTATCCCTCAGCGCTAACAATATTTGACCCATTTATGCTCGAATAAACTGACCCGGCGGTTGCGCATAAATAGCGATGCGATACGGCAGAAAATTCCGCCAGACCC
>CAIMCT010000430.1 GCA_903839535.1 uncultured Desulfobacteraceae bacterium | reverse complement strand
TCTACAATTACGTTCCTCTTGGTAATATCCATATCCGGAATCTCCTTTCACACTAGTGGTCAAAGACGAAAATTCGGGGTTGATATTATAGTCAATCTGAATTAAACGCAATGTTTTTTTTATTTGCCCGAAAGTCATGCATTAGCTCCCTCCCCCCAGCGGGGGAGGGTGGGTGTTCAAAAATACAAATTATGCCTGTTCACAGTGTATCTCACTTTTTCCAATCTTTTAGACCGTACCCAATCAGGATAGTATCCAGACAACCTGTGTCTCTCAGTTTTTTCATTCCTTGGTCAAAAAGCTCTGTCAGTTTCCGGGAATCCGGACGTTTCGGGGAAATTCCCATATAATTTTCCAAAATGCCGAGAGTTCCGGCTATGTCGAACTTTCCTGCCAGCCCTTCTTTCAAAGAAATGTAATCAATCAGATAGGAACATTCGTTGAAGGTTGTGATTCTTTCTTTCAGAATCCATTTCAGGTTTATAAGAGATGGATTCCCTGTCGCCGCATAGAACACTTTTTTCGGACGAGTGTTGCTGTATTTTCGGAGATACGCCTCATAGTCCGAATCAAGAGAGGAATAATTGTAACCAATGACCGATCCGACATCAATATTTTTTAGTGATTTTATGCTGTCATACTTCCATGTGACTCCTTTTTTCACATAGAAATTCTGAATCAGAACTCCACACTGCTCTGCTGACAGAACAATCTTTTCGGAACTTCGGGAATTCAGCATCGGCATCCCGTCATATATTCCCTGTTCTGTGTCACGGATTCCACGTTCATAAGGGACTCTGTGAAACTTCAGTTTGTATCCCGCCGGTTCATAGACAGCTTTCAGGACTTCTGCTACATATCCTTCCTTTCCATTTTCCTTATCCGGTTCGCAAAGATAAGGGCAGAACTCATGAACGGCTATATTGAGAGTTTCGGCGTACAGTGAATTGCATAAGAGCAACAGAATCAGGGCAAGCATAAATGCCTTAGCGCTTTGCATAGGCTTTTCTCCTTTCATCATTGTCTATAGTGCACATAAACAGCATGTTCTGATACTCGATGTTTTAAAATGAAGCCAATATATTCGATCAAATTCAAAAGACTTGAACATCGAGTGATATAAGAGATAACTTCGCCCATGTCTTTCCCGTCTCAGTGTGCGGCATGCCTGATCTCATCTCTCTACATTAAACTGCCGACCCATTCAAGTGGCTCTCTCCTCCCTCTGCGGGCGTTACCCCACCTACGCCTCTAATATGAATCGGTCCGACTACCGGAACGCCACACCGCCACGCCACTTCTTCGGCTTCTTGGCGGTTTCCTAACGGAGCGCTCCGGTTCTCCCAAGTTCTAATACAGACCGTTCGTTCGCCACGGACTTAGACCCCTTGGTAAATAGGCACTGCCATAGCATACTACTCAACAACATAACCAGCGGAAAAGCAGAGATGGTCTGAGAGCATCACCGTGGAGTTTGTGGTTTATCGAGCAGGTCAAGATCGATCTTGGCACCATGGGTTTCGGTAGGAAGATCACTTCGAGCGAGGCCGGCCATGAACTGAAGGAGACCCAGGTATTTATTGTGATCATTTTGGTTGCCAAAGAGCCTATTTAAGCCATAAAAACCCCCTTCATTGGCGCATTTATAGTGAAATTTGGCATCCTTCATATTACGATAAAAGTAGTTGACACTTTTTGCCGGGATGCCAGTATTCCGGCCTATATGTATCTCGCCATTTCGCATGGGAGCACCGCACCCCAGTGCGGCAATTGTGATGATACATACATGGCCGCACTGGGGTGCGGCGCTCCCAGCAATTTTGCATTTCGGCATTAAAGTGTCAACAAGGAAATGAAGGATGCCCGATTTTAGTATTTTAGATTAGCGGGCACAAGAGCGTTCGATGAAATTTAAGAATGATACCATGAAAGCCTAACAATGCAATTGGAGACTGCGTCGAATTCATCCAGTGGGATCAATCCCTGTCCTTCAGGACTTGAAATCCGGCTTTGACGAGCGACTTTTCAATGGCTGTGGTTTTCTGGGTGGACAATCGGAAGGTATAAACCCGGCGACTGGACTGCTGAGCCGTCATACCGATATTGACAATTTCGCCGCCTTGTTCCCGAATGATTTCGACCACCTGATTGAATGCCTCTGGCTGATCGCCAACCGCCACATCCAGTCTGGAGCCGCCGGTCAGGATCCCCATCATATCGATAAATGCACGTAGAATATCCGATTCGGTGATGATTCCAACGAGTTTATCGTTTACGACAACAGGCATGCCACTAATTTTGTGTTCATAAATCAGCCGGGCAGCAGTTTCCAGATCATCATCTGGCGCCACGGTTATAGGGTCGGTTATCATCAGATCCGACAGAGTCAGGTCTCCGACCATGGCGGGAATCAATCCCTGCTTTAGATCAGACAGGGTAATAAATCCCTTCAGTTTCATTTCCTTCGAAACAACGGGAAGATGACGGAATCCTTTTTCCTTCATCAACTCAATGGCTTTTTGAATTGAGGTATTTTCAGTTACGGTAACTGGATTCACGATCATCAGGGATTTGATTTTCATTGGCTATCCTTTCCATCAAGGGATGGGCTGCAGCTTATAAAGACAGAGCGGTTCTTCCGTCAGATAATCTCCGGCAGCCTCAAAAGCTCTGGCGCGACATCCCCGCAAACCTTTCGGTATTAACACTTTCCTTATTTTCCTTTCAAATTATCATAATTTCTTCAAGAAATAAAGACTTCAGATAGGTTCCATCAGGGATAAATTTGTTCTTCATATAAGCTCCTGATTTTACGCAAGTGGCCAAGAACCAAGTTCGATCAGATAGCAATTTATGGCACCCTTCATTTCCTTGTTGACACTTTAATGCCAAAATGCAAGAGCGTTGGGAGGTATCTTTCTTAAATTCGATCACCCCATATATGAAAGTGATACGTCCCCCTTTGGAAAAGGGGGATCGAGGGGGATTTTTCAGGTGGATAGCCTCCTAAATCCCCCCTAACCCCCCTTTTTCAAAGGGGGGAATCCTTTCGATTTTAGTTGTGATTAGCGGGC
>CAIMCT010000429.1 GCA_903839535.1 uncultured Desulfobacteraceae bacterium | reverse complement strand
TGCTTCGGATGAAGTTACGCGGGAGCAGTGGCGTAGCTTCGTTTTGCAACAAAAGGTCGAACAACATCTTCCCGGCATACAGGGTATTGGTTTCTTGCTGATTATTCCCCGCGAGCATCTTGCACAGCACATACAGGAAATCCGCAGCCAGGGCTTTCCTGATTACAACGTGAAGCCGGAAGGAGATCGGGAGAGCTATACCTCCATTATATATCTCGAACCTTTTTCAGGACGCAACCTTCGTGCTTTCGGCTACGATATGTTCTCCGAACCCGTTCGACGGATAGCAATGGAACGGGCGAGGGATTCGAATGCGCCAGTTCTCTCCGGAAAGGTGATGCTGGTACAGGAGACCGGTCAGGATGTTCAGGCAGGCACTTTGATGTATGTCCCGGTTTACCGCAAGGGGATGTCAACCGATACAGTTGCAGATCGCCGTGCTGCAATATATGGTTGGGTTTACAGTCCCTATCGAACGAAAGACCTCATGCAAGGTATCTTGACAGGACTGGATTTGGCAGCAGGAAAACGGATTCACTTGCAGATTTTCGATAACGTGCAATTGTCTGCCGATTCATTGCTTTACGACAGTAAGCCGAAGGCGGAGATGGAAACGGTAAACGAATCGCGATTGACCCTGGAAATTTCTACTACTTTCAACGACCATACTTGGTACATTCGTTTCATCAAGGCAGATGGACAGTTGAGTTACGACCGCGCATATAGCGTTCTTTCTGGTGGCGCAGTCATCAGCCTTCTGTTGTTTGGGCTGATTATTTCCCTTTTGAACACACGATTCAGGGCGCAACAGTTGGCGGAACGGTTGACCGTGGATATTAGGGAAAGCGAGCAGTCATACCGCAATCAATTCGCCAACAATTCAGTGGCGATGCTGCTGATTGATCCTGCTGATGGAGCGATCATTGATGCCAATGTCGCCGCTCTGAGTTTCTACGGCTATACGCTGGAGCAGTTGCTGACCATGCGTATCACCGACATCAACACCCTTTCGTCCGCTTCCGAGGTTCGGCAAGCCATGGACTCAGTTTTGCCGCAAGAGGGCAAGCTGTTTCATTTCCAACACCGTCTATCGGATGGTTCACAGCGACATGTGGAAGTGTCATCAAGCAGTATACAATTTGGTGGGCGCATCGTTCTGCACTCAATTATACACGACATCACCAAGCGCAAGCAGTTCGAACAGCAGATACGAATGAATGAACGGAACCTGGAAAGTCTTGTCAGAATTTCCCAGTATCAAACTGAAGATGCTCAGCCATCGCTTGATTTCGCTCTCGAGGAGGCGATACGCCTTACGGGGAGCAGGATCGGCTACATCAATCATTACAATGAGGAGAATGAGCAATTTACCCTGTCCGCCTACTCCGCGGATGTCATGAAGGAGTGTTCCATCTCAGATGTGAAAAATCGCTACGAACTCTCCCAAGCCGGTATATGGGGTGATGCCGTCAGGCAGCGTGAGCCTATCGTACTGAACGACTTCCAGGCAGCCAATCCACAAAAAAAAGGGTTCCCCGAAGGTCATGCCGTTTTGTACCGCTATCTCACCATACCGGTTTTCAGCAATGACCGGATCGTTGGGGTGGCAGCCGTTGCCAACAAGGCAAGCGATTATGATCAGACCGACGTTCTTCAACTGACCTTGATTATGGATGCAGTCTGGAAAATTGTTGAACGGATCAAGTCTAATCAGGAACTGTTGCAGGCAAGGGAAATTGCAGATATGGCCAACGCGGCTAAGAGCGAGTTTCTGGCCAACATGAGTCATGAGATTAGAACTCCGATGAACGGGGTTATCGGTATGACCGGACTGTTGCTGGATACCGAACTTGACGACGAGCAGCGACGCTACGCTGAGATCGTGCGCTCCAGCGGGAATTCGCTGCTTTGCCTGATTAACGACATTCTGGACTTCTCCAAGATCGAAGCGAAGAAGCTTGATTTGGAGGTGCTGGATTTTGATCTGTCGAGCTTGCTGGACGATTTTGCAGGTACAATGGCCGTGAGTGCTCACGAGAATGGGTTGGAGCTGCTCTGCGCCGCCGATTTAAATGTGCCGACGCTGCTTCGAGGCGACCTTGGCCGTTTGCGCCAGATACTCACTAATCTAACGGGCAATGCCATTAAGTTCACCCATGCCGGTGAGGTGTCAGTCCGCGTGTCATTAGTGGAAGATGAATCGGAACGTAGTGGACAGGGCGCAGAAAGCACTGGAAGTGGGGCAGAAGGCCCGGTACACAGCGATGTAACTGAGGGGGGGGGGGGGGCAATATGAAGAGCGAAACAGTCATGTTGCGCTTCACAGTGCGCGACACAGGCATAGGCATCCCGGCAGAGAAGATGGACCGACTCTTCAAAGAGTTCAGCCAGGTAGATGGCTCGACCACACGGCAATATGGCGGCAGTGGACTCGGGCTTTCGATCTCCAAACAACTTGCGGAGTTGATGGGAGGTGAGGCCGGCGTAAGCAGCGAAGAAGGCAAAGGTTCGGAGTTCTGGTTCACGGCGCGTTTTAACAAACAAGCTGTGGGAGCGCATAAAGAAAGCATCCCGCCAGCCGATTTGCACGGCGTTCGCGTGCTGATCGTGGATGACAGCGCAACCAGTCGAGAAATCCTGACCACCCGCATGGTCTCGTGGGGCATGCGTCCAACGGAGGTGAAAGACGGTCCAGGAGCCATGCAAGCCCTTCACTTGGCGCTGAATGAGAATGACCCTTTTGGCATAGCTGTGATCGATATGCGGATGCCGGACATGGACGGCGAGACACTGGGCAGAGTCATCCGTGAGGATAAACGCTTATCCGATACACGGATGATACTGCTGACTTCCGTGGGGACGCGGGGCGATGCCCTGCGCTTCCAGCAGATCGGTTTCTCGGCATATACGACCAAGCCGATACAGCACCTGGAACTGAAGGCGGTTCTGTCTCTGGCACTGGCAGAGCATGAGGGAATTGAGCCGAAGCCTATCGTCACACGTCACTCGGTCCGCGAGAATGTGAACTTGTTCATAGATCGCAAGGTGCGAATTCTACTGGCCGAGGACGACATTACCAATCGACTGGTGGCGCTGGGCATCCTGAAGAAACTGGGTCTGCACGCTGATGCGGTATTCAACGGCGCAGAAGCGCTCATCGCCCTGCAGTCCAAGTCCTACGATCTGGTGCTGATGGACGTTAAAATGCCCGTGATGGACGGATTTGAAGCCGCGAAAAGAATCAGAAATTACGAAAAGATGATGATGAAGGAAGAAAATAAAATGATGAATTATCTCCCATCATTTTCCTCCATAATTCCAATCATCGCCATGACGGCCGGCGCGATGCAGGGCGACCGTGAGCTTTGTCTGGAGGCGGGCATGAATGATTACATCACCAAGCCGGTGTCGCCCCAGACGCTGGCGGAGGTGCTGGAGAAATGGCTGCCTAAGGAAAATGATGATCGCCGCGCTGGAATGCTGAATAAGGAACAACTCGCAACAGATGATTCCCATTCACCATTCAGCACTCATCATTGATTTTCGATCGGGCGGACTTGAGGGCTCGGCTGATGGATGATGAAAATCTTGCCCGAATGGTGGTCGAAGGCTTTCTGGAAGACATCCCGAAGCAGATCGCAGCGCTGAAGGGTTATCTGGAAACCGGAGATGTAACAGGCATCGAACGCCAGGCTCACACCATCAAAGGCGCTTCGGCTAATGTTGGCGGAGAGCGCCTGCGGAAAGTGGCTTTCGAGATGGAGAAAACTGCCAAATCTGGCGACTTATACGCTGCAGGGAGACATATCCCTGAACTTGAAGCGCAGATCGACCGGTTGATTCAAGCAATGAAAAAAGAACTGTGAACAACCATAAAAGGGAAACGCCATAAAAAACACCAGTCGAGGAGAACGACCCATGAACCGTGAACCGCTGAACTCTTCATCCCCCTTCGCCGTGGTGGTCAACGACGATCCCACCCAGCTCAAAGTGCTATCCGGGCTGGTGCGAAAGGCGGGGCTTGAACCTCGCATCTTTACCGCCGCCGCTGCTGCCCTGGCGGATATGTCCGACTGGGCCGAAATGGTGGACAGCGCCCTCGGCGCGTTTCCTGCGATTATCATCACCGACCTTTACATGCCAGGCATCGACGGTTGGCGCTTCTGCCGCTTGCTGCGTTCGCCTGAATACGCCGCCCTTAACCAGATTCCCATCCTGGTGGTCTCGGCCACTTTCGCCGGTGACGAGACCGGCCGCATCGCCGACGACCTTGGAGCCGAAGCATTTCTCCCATCTCCGGTGGATGGCAGGCGCTTTGTTGAGCAAGTACATGCGATCCTTAGCGGCAAAAGGACGCGAACTCCCTTGCGGGTGCTGATCGTTGAGGACAGCCGGTCCCTGGCCGCCCTCATCAAGGATGCCTTCGTCGCTAACGGCTACCAGGCGGATACGTCGCTCACGGCCCAAGCGGCATCAGCCGCCTTCGGTAAAACCGCCTACGATGTGGCGGTACTGGATTATCATCTGCCCGACGGTACGGGCGACGACCTGCTTGACGCGTTCCGTGCGCAGCGGCCTGATTGCGTCTGTCTGATGATGACCACCGACACCGGACCAGAACTGGCCTTGGACTGGATGAAACGGGGCGCGGCGGCCTATCTGAAAAAACCATTTCAGACCGAGTACCTTATCGAACTGTGCGTCCGCGCCCGCCGCGAACGCGCCCTATTGCGCGTGCAGGACCTGATCGAGGTGCGCACCAGCGAACTACGAAAGAGCGAAGAGAAACATAAGAGAATGATCGCCAACATTTCGGACGTTATTGCAATAATGGACATAGATGGAAAATTACGATATGAGAGTCCTAATATCGAAAAATGGTTCGGCTGGCGGCCGGAAGACCTTGTTGGCGCCGATGGATTGAAAACAGTACATCCCGAAGACACAGCACGCATAAAGAATGAATTCTCTACTCTTCTTGATAGAGACAACTCGGTAGCAACAGTGGAATACCGATATCAATGTAAAGATGGAAGCTACAAATTGATAGAACTTACCGCTGTTAATCTTACGAATGATCCAATTATCCATGGCGTATTAATGAATTACCATGACATCACTGAGCGCAAGCTGGTGGAAAAAGCCTATAAAGATAGCGAATTCACGTATCGCTCACTCATAGAGCATTCGAGCGATGTCGTGTTTTGCGTCGATCGAAACGGAGAGTACAAATTCGTGAACCAGGTATTCGCCTCAACATTCGGCAAGACACCCGATTATTTTCTTGGAAAAACATTCTGGGACATATACCCGAAGGAACATGCAGACTATCGCCAGGAGGCAAGCAGCAGGGCCTTCGAGACAGGCGAGAGCGAATCTGTGGAAGTTGTTGTGCCTCTGCCTGACAGGACCCTGTATTTCGTCGCGAAAACAAATCCGGTAAGGGATGAAACGGGGAATGTGATATTGAACCTCACCCACGCCACAGATATCACCGCTCTCAAGCGCATTGAGGCGGAAAAGGCGGAACTCGAAGCACAGAACAGACAGCTTCAAAAAGCCGAAAGTCTGGGACGCATGGCTGGCGCCATTGCCCACCATTTCAACAATCAGCTTTATGCGGTGATGGGGAACCTGGAAATGGCCATGGATGACCAGTCTCTGGGTGTAAATTCGAACGAAAGCCTGGTTTCAGCCATGCAGGCGGCTCGCAAAGCAGCGGATGTGAGCAGACTGATGCTGACCTATCTTGGACAAGCTCCAGGCAATCAAGAACCCATTGACCTGTCCGAAACCTGCCGTCAAAGCCAATCCCTGCTTCAGGCGGCAACTCCGAGAGGAATAATCATTAATACCGAGTTCCCCTCTTCTGGTCCAGTCATTCGAGCTGACACAAACCAGATGCATCAGGTTCTTACCAACCTGATCACCAATGCCTGGGAGTCCATTTCTGACAATCTGGGCGCCATTGGCCTGACCATCAAGACGGTTTCTCAGATGGATATCTCCACCTTAAAACGCTTTCCCATCGACTGGCAGCCGCAGGAAATTGCATATACCTGTCTGGAAGTATCTGATACTGGCTGCGGCATTTCAAATAAGGATATCGAGAAGATATTCGATCCGTTTTTCACCACAAAGTTCACAGGACGAGGTCTGGGGTTGTCCGTTGTAATGGGAATTGTAAAAGCACATGGCGGTGGAGTCACGATAGAGAGTGAACCGGGATGGGGAAGTACCTTTCGGGTCTTTTTACCGGTATCGACTGAAAAAATCCCTTGCCAGCCTGATCTACCTAATATACAGGGAGCGCTACAGACCAGGAAAACAGAAAAAATCTCCAAGACTGAAGGGAATGGCGCGGTGCTTCTGATCGAAGATGAGGACCCGGTGCGCAACATGGCTAAACAGATGCTCACTCGCCTGGGATATACGGTACTTGAAGCAAAAGATGGTGTTGAGGCTCTGGAGATATTCCAACAGCATCAGGATGAGATATGCTGCGTTCTCTCTGATTTGACGATGCCGCGTATGGATGGCTGGGAAACACTAATTGCTCTGCGCAAGCTCTCGCCTGATATCCCGGTGATCCTGTCCAGCGGCTACGACGAGGCACAGGTTATGGCAGGTGAACATCCAGAACGTCCCAATGCATTCCTGGGAAAGCCTTATCAGCGTAAGGGGCTTAGCGACACGATCAGCCGCGCACTAACATCAGCGTCAAAATATTAGCTGAAAGAGGGTTTTAAATGACTCAATAATAGGGGACGATTATTGATATGTTGATATTTATAAACGGTGTAACACAGAGTATAGCCAAGAATTCCACAAAAGGAACTCAATATGAAAGAAGATACCAGCGCTTCAGATAGTAAGGAAGAAATCTCCGACACCGATCACGGAATAAAATCTCGGTTGATGTTTTTTCAACAGCGCATTTTGGCCAGGTTAAATTCAAAAAAAACCGTGAATGTAAAGAGATTTCTATTAAATCCTAAAAAATGGGGCCTGCGAAAACGTTTCCTTTTTACAACCGGACTGTTTCTTTTTGCCGGGATCATATCACTGGGTTTTTTCATTGTTTTAACTTTGGAAAAAAATATGGAAAACTCGGTACACGAGCAGTTGACACTATTGGAGCATTGGGTAAAAGATGAACTTGAAACACAAAAAAACCTCTTGTCTGTATCTGTTTCATTTGTCGCCACATTGCCCGAGATAACTAAAGCAATATCCAATCAGGATAGAGAGAAACTTAAAGATTTTATACTGCCCTACATGGAACGTATTCGCATGACATCCACCAATAGCTCCATCTATTTTCATTTTCACCTGCCATCGCTTGTTTCATTTCTTCGTACATGGGATATCAATAAATGGGGAGATGATCTTTCTTCCTACAGGAACATGGTAGTTCGGGCAAATCGGGAGTTGTCATCTTTCACCGGCTTTGAAATGGGACATGGCGGACCGGTTCTGAGATCAATATCTCCAATTTTCTCCAATGGAAAGCATTTGGGCAGTGTTGAAGCTGCGGCTGATATTTCAGAGATTTTACAGAAAGTCAGCCTGGTGCAGAATTATGGAATGGTGATCGTACTGAACCGGGATTTCAGCGGTATATGGGAATCATCCCAAACGGTCAAGTTAGTCGATCAAGGGGTGATATTAAAAAGCTATGGTGATACAGATAGTAACCTGGCCAGTACCATCCTTAAAGAAAATGTCTCTGAGGGTCGAACCGCGGATGTGTTTTTTCATCGAATTCCCTTTCAGGATTTTCAAGGACGCGTTATCGGCGAGTTCATTTTAACTTACAATGGAAGTAATCTGATACAGAAAAACAATTCGCAGGTTTCACAATTCTTATGGTTTTTTTTGGTTGGCGCAATCGCCTTATGGATTGTCGTTTACCTAAACGTCAAAAGGATAAAATTGTTTCTGCATAAATTGGAAAATATCATCATCGCATCCCAACACAACGATTTTTCGGAACGATTTGATTGTGATCATATCCATTGTCTTGATATTCTTGATTGTAGCAATAAAGACTGTTCAGTATATCGGAATCCATCTTTGGTCTGTTACCTTGAAAGAGGATCAAAAGCCATTTCACCAAGATGGCGTAATGCCTGTGTTTTTATTGATAAATATAATACCTGTGATACTTGTCCTGTATATAAAATGCGTAACAGCGACGAGCTGACCAATATGTCTAATGTAGTGAACACCATGATGTTGACCTGGAGATTATTTCTAAGTCGGGTGGGAACGCTTTTGTCCGAGGTTCTCCGCAATCAGAATCAACCGTGGAGCTTACCATCCATAGATCAAGTTTCAGACTATCTTGAACAAATGGCCAAACTCACGGCTTTCGGCCATGATCTTCAGGGGGTTTACACCCATGAGGAGATATATGAACAATTGTCCTACGTTTTCGAAAATCATTTTCTGCTCAGTGATTATGTACTCACGGAAGTCAGCTCCAGCGACAATCAAATGACAGTCGCCATCCAAAAAGGAACCCTTGGATCACTTCTCAGTCAGGAAGTCATGCTAAACAGTGATCTATGCAGGGCCAAGCGAGTTGCTGAGGAAATCTGTTCCTATCCCAATCCGGTGTTATGCCCTTATTTCAATTGTGATCAGCAAACCCATATCCGCTGTTGCCTGCCAATGGTTATGGGCGAAAAAGTAGGCGCTGTATTCTCTTTTCTGGTATTAAGGAGCGAATGGGAATCGCGGCGAAAACAACTCGTAATACTGCGCAGGTATCTGGATGTCACGGCGCCCATGCTGAGCTCCTTGCGACTCCTTCAAAAAACCAAGGATCAGTCTTTGCGTGATCCGCTGACCCAAAGCTATAATCGAAGATTTATGGATGCATACTTTGTTCAATATGAGCCATTGGTAAAACGAAATGGTCGCAACGTCGGTTTTTTAATGACGGATCTGGATTATTTTAAACAGGTCAATGACCAGAACGGACATCAGGCAGGCGACAGTATTCTACAGCAGACTGTGAAGATTATTATCAGTCATATACGCTGCTCCGACATACTGATTCGTTATGGCGGGGAAGAGTTCCTGATCATTTTGCCTGATGTGGAATCCGATGCCTTATTGTCAATAGGAGAAAACATTCGAAGTGCTGTAGAGAAATATGGTTTTGATCTTCCGGACGGCGGAAAGCTCCATAAGACCATCAGCGTTGGAATTGCCGAATATCCCAAAAATGGTGAAACGTTCAACAAAGTTATCAAATTTTCCGATGTAGCGCTATACAAGGCGAAAGATCAGGGACGTAATCGTGTTGTATTGTTTAAGCCTGAAATGTGGACAAAAGAAGAGTATTAAAATTCAAAAAACAGCAGCTGACTATTTTGTTTTCGTTGCTATTGTCGCCGTGCTGGTCACTAAAAAGAGAAACACCATGCTGAACGAACTGCCACCAGAAGGAAGAACCACACATGAACGATGAAAAAAATACTGAGAGACCTTTGCGGATTCTACATGTCGAAGATTCACCCATGGATGCCGAGATCATCCGGGAGCGACTGATCGACGCAGGTTTTTCCCTGCAGATGGACTGGGCTGCCAACAAGCGGGAATTCACCACGTTTCTGCAGCGTGGTGGATACGATCTCATCCTTGCCGACTACCGGCTTCCTGCTTTCGATGGTACTGCGGCGCTCCGGATGACGAAATCGCTTTGTCCCGGCGTACCTTTCATCTGTGTTTCCGGCGCCATCGGCGAAGAAAAAGCCGTGGAACTCCTCAAGCAGGGTGCCACAGACTATGTGCTGAAGGACCGACTTTACAGGCTTCCCCCGGCGGTACAGCGGGCGCTTGATGAGGTAAGGGAGCAAAAAGCTCGCCAGTTGGCGGAGGCGGACAAGGAAAAACTTGAAGCTCAGAACTGGCAGCTTCAGAAGACCGAAAGCCTGGGCCGCATGGCCAAGGCCATTGCCCACCATTTCAACAATCAACTCCAGGCAGTTATGGGAAACCTTGAAATGGCCATTGACGACTTGCCACAGGGTGTAAATCCGATCGAGAACCTGGTCTCAGCCATGCAGGCGACTCGCAAAGCAGCGGAAGTCAGCGGTCTGATGTTGACCTATCTGGGGCAAACGTTCAGCAAGCATGAACCAATAGACTTGTCCGGAGCCTGCCGCAAAAGCATTACCCTGCTTCAAGCCGCAGCTCCGAAAGGCATGATCCTAAAGGCCGATTTTCCCTCTTTCGGTCCGGTCATCCGTGCTGATGATGGCCAGATACAGCAGGTTCTCACCAACCTGGTCACCAATGCCTGGGAGGCTGCCGGCGAGAATATAGGAGCTATTAGTCTGAGCATCAAGACGTTTTCAATGACGGATATTTCCGTCTTGAATCGTTTTCCCATCGACTGGCAAGCGCGTGAAAGTGTCTATGCCTGTCTGGAAGTTGTGGACACGGGTTGCGGGATTACGAACAAGGATATCGAGAAGATATTTGATCCGTTTTTCACCACAAAATTCACCGGCCGGGGCCTGGGGTTGTCCGTGGTGATAGGAATTGTTCAGGCGCACGGCGGGGGAATCACGGTGGAGAGCGAACCGGGCCGGGGTAGTGTCTTTCGGGTCTTTTTGCCGGTGTCGAATGAAGAAGTCTATTGCCGGTCCGACCTGCCAGCCATGCCGAAAGCGCTACAGACTGGCGGAGCAGAAAAATTCTCCAGGATTGAAAGCGGTGGCGCAGTGCTGCTGGTCGAAGACGAGGAGCCAGTGCGCAACGTAGCCAGAATCATGCTCACTCGCCTCGGATATGCGGTGCTTGAAGCAAAAGATGGTGCTGAGGCAGTGGAGATATTCAAGCAGCATCAGGATGATATCCGCTGCGTCCTCTCCGATTTGACTATGCCGATTATGGACGGTTGGGAGACACTAACAGCTCTGCGCAAGCTTTCTCCGAATATCCCGGTGATCCTGTCCAGCGGCTATGATGAGGCTCAGGTCATAGCGGGTGATCATCCCGAACGTCCAAATGCCTTCCTGGGTAAGCCTTATCAACTAAAGGGACTTAGCGAGGCGATCCGCCGCGCATCCTATGGTTCGGACTGGCATGGCTGATGGGTTTCAGGATGCCTGGATGAACTTCGTTTTCAATCAAGGGAACCGCAAATGACAACCACAACATGCACATATCAAAAGACATTCAGCGCAATCTTTCAGTGGCGCTCACTCAAGACAAGGGTGACTATCTTTACGCTGACCATTTTCCTGATCGGTACTTGGTCGCTTGCATTCTACGCCAGCCGCATGCTGCGCGAGGATATGCAACGCATGTTGGGCGACCAGCAGTTCTCTGCTGTTTCTCTATTGGCCGCACAGGTCAATCAAGAGCTGGACGACCGGTTGATATCTCTGAAAAATGTTGCCGAAAGCATCAGCCCGGACATTCATGGCAATACGGCCGCCTTGCAGACACTCCTGGAACAACGCTCGGTTCTTGAGAGTCTGTTCAACGGTGGTGCCTTTGCCACCGGGGTTGATGGCGCGGCGATTGCGTCTATTCCGCTCTCGACAGGACGGCATGGCATCAATTATATGGACAGAGATTTCATAGTTGGAGCGCTCAAGGAGGAGAAAGCGACAATCGGTCGGCCGGTCATGGGCAAGAAATTGCGTACGCCGGTTTTCAGCATAGGAGTGCCCATTCGCGATACTCAAGGCAAAGTGATTGGTGCTCTGGCCGGAACGACCAACTTGGCTATGCCCAATTTTATGAACAAGATTACGGAAAACCGTTACGGTAAGAGCGGTGGCTATTTTCTTGTAGCGCCGCAGTACCGGCTGATTGTGACTGCCTCCGATAAGAGCCGCGTCATGGAGCAGTTTCCCGCCCCCGGTATCAACCCGTTGATGGACCGTTTTATTCAGGGATACGAGGGTTCTGCAGTTTACGTCAATCCACTTGGCGTGGAAGTGCTGGCCTCGGCCAAAAGCATTCCTGTGGCGGGCTGGATCATGGGCGCCATACTGCCCACCAAAGAGGCCTTTGCCCCGATTCGCGCCATGCAGCAGCGTATGCTGCTGGCCACGATTTTTCTCACCCTGCTCGCAGGTAGTTTGGTCTGGTGGATAACATGGTGGATGTTAAGACGCCACATTTCGCCGATGCTGGCCGCCACAAAAACGCTGACCACACTATCGGATACAGACCAGCCCCCACAGCCCTTGCCAATCACCAGTCAGGACGAAATCGGCGAACTGATAGGTGGCTTCAATCGCTTGCTGAAAACCCTGGCGCAACGGGAAAGCGAGCGCAACCGGGCGGAGCAGGAAATCCGACGCCTGAATACCGAACTGGAGCAGCGTGTTACCGAACGGACCGCACAACTGGAGGCGGCCAACGAGGAGCTGGAGGCGTTTTGCTACTCCGTATCGCACGATTTGCGGGCGCCCTTGCGGCATATTGACGGATATGTGGAGCTGCTGGTCTCACGCTGCCGCGATGGTCTGACCGACAAAGGGCTGTACTATCTTGACACCATTGCTGGTTCCGCCCGCCAGATGGGCGTGCTGATCGACGACCTGCTGCAGTTCTCCCGGACCGTGCGGACCGAGTTGCGCCGGGAAAGCTTAGATATGAACAAGGCGCTTCAGGAAGCTCTGTCCCCTTTAAAGGAGAGCAATTCCGGACGCATCATCGAATGGGACATCGCTGATCTGCCGTTCGTACATGGCGATTACGCCCTGCTCCGTCAAGTTTGGGTCAACCTGCTGGGCAATGCCGTTAAATACACCCGGCCAATAGAGGCTGCCCGGATCAAGGTCAGCGCCCGAAAGCGGGACGGGGAAATCATCTTCGCTGTCAAGGATAATGGGGTGGGCTTTGATATGCAGTATGTTGGCAAGCTCTTTGGCGTCTTTCAACGCCTGCACTCCCTGGAAGAATTTGAGGGGACCGGCATCGGCCTTGCAACCGTGCAGCGCATTATCAACCGTCATGGCGGCAGTATCTGGGGCGAGGCCGAACTGAACCATGGCGCAACGTTCTATTTCACACTGCCTGATGACTAAGGTAACTCAAAATATACAATATACCATGATTCATTTGAATATACTGCGAACGGGCATAATCTGCGCTTTTCATAAACTCCCTCTCCCAGCGGGGGAGGGTTGGGGTGGGGGATCAAAAACGTAAAATTAT
>CAIMCT010000428.1 GCA_903839535.1 uncultured Desulfobacteraceae bacterium | reverse complement strand
TGAACCCCCCAACTCTCCCCCGCTGGGGAGGGAGTGCAAGTAGAGCCGGCATCCTGCCGGCTGCAGCAGCCGGCAAGATGCCGGCTCTACGGCGAAAGATTATGCCAGTGTACAGTATATCTGACCAAAGGATGTACGTGGTTCCTGCCGGAGCCATTTCAATATTCAATTTTAAATGAGGAAAGGAATTTGATTATGAAGACTTTAAATGATTTTTCGAATATTTTTAAACGTTACGATCTCGACCTCGAAAAAGTTGGACAAGCCAAACAGGTTTCCAAAGATCCGATTCTGCAAAGCATTGCAAAATTCGTGGTAGATGGAGATGAAGACGGTATCGCCCCTGCTGTCGCTGAGGCTCTGAAAACGAAAACGCCGCTCGATATCATTAACGATGCGCTTATCGCTGGCATGAACGAAGTGAGCCGGCTGTGGGAAGAAGGCGTGTATTTTCTGCCCCAGGTCATCCTCTCTTCGGATGCGATGAATATCGGCATCGCCAAGTGCGAAACTGCCATGGGCAAATCCATGGAAAGAAAAGGCAAAGTCGTCACCCATACAGCCGAAGGCGACATCCATGATATCGGCCAGGTCATTGTCAATGCTCTGCTTAACGCCAATGGATTTGAGGTAATCGATCTGGGCGCCGATGTGCCGGTTGACAAGGTAGTGGCGGCATGTAAAGAGCATCGTCCCGTAATGGTTACCGGAACCGCTTTGATGACCACCACAATGACCGCGTTTCCAAAGATCGCGCATCAGCTTAAAGCTGCGGGTCTTGCGATTCCCTTTATCTGCGGAGGTGGGGCGGTTTGTGAGGAATATGTGACCGGTTTCGATCTGGGCATATATGGCAAGGAAGCCAGCCAGGCGCCAGGCTTGGCAGAGGATGCGTTGACCGGCGAAAAATGGGAATCCATGCGAAGTAAATGGAACGGTTAGCAGATAAGAGTGCAGGATACAGAGGACAGACGACAGATATTTCTCTTCGTCATCTGTCCTGCACCTTGCACTCTTCTTTGAAAGTGTATCGAAGATGATTATTGATGTAATTTTTGGTTTTTTAGGCTCCGGCAAAACCACGTTTATCACGCGAATCCTGCGAGAGTGGGATTCTCATGAAAAGATTGTGGTGTTGGTCAATGAATTTGGCGATGTGGGTATTGATGGTGAGCTTCTATCGTCACAGGGCGGCAATGTGGTGGAAATGCCCAGCGGATGTATCTGCTGTACGCTTCAGGCTGATTTTCAGGCTCAAATTCTGGAAATCAGCCGTACCATTCAGCCAGACCGAATTATCATTGAACCCACAGGTGTCGCCACCATAGGACAGATTCAGTGGATTCTCAATACTCAATTGTTCGAGCAGGAAATAACCCAAATTCACAAAATACTGATTGCCGATGCTACCGGTTTCATGGGGTTGTATCGGGCCAACCGGCATTTTGTCGAATCGCAGGTGGAAAACGCTCATATCATCATGTTGAATAAATGTGACCGGGTAGAACGGCGCAAAGCTATGGTGATTCAGTCCGCAATCTCCGCGATCAATCCTGAACTGACGGTCTTCATGACCGAATTCGGAGGCATCGACTGGAACGAGTATCACGCCGCCCTTTCTGTGTCTTCCGGATATAAATTGAAAAAAAGTGATGCAACGACACATTCGGTCAATCATCAACAAGAGACGGCTCAGCAGCCAACCAAAACCGGTATGGGGCCAGTTCCCTCCCGGCCAGCAGTTAAAATATACGATCGACCGGAAGATGCCGAATTGCAGCCTCATTTTCACGAAGATGCGGACGCTTTGGGATACGAATCCTTTGGTCTGGTATTTGCCGACAACAGGTTTGATCTGAAGTCTCTGGAAAGTCTTTTTCTTCGGATGACCGCTTCCCTGTCTGCGTATGGTGAAGTAGTTCGCGCCAAGGGGATATTCCTAACGGAGACTGGCTGGAAGATACTGGAGTTGGCTTCCGGCGATGTGTCCATTCAGCCGGTCAGGCCGTTTAACCAGAGCAAAGTGTCCATTATCGGCAAAAACCTGAACCGGGAGATGATTGAGATGGCATTTCTCAACGGAATGACGAATGACGAATGACGAATTATTATCGCCCTTTTTTCCTTTTCCCTTTTTATTCATAATTCGTAATGGCTTTTGCTTTCCGTTCACCATTCATCGAATGTTTATCAAATGATATGTTCTGAAATAGAAACATTCAAACAACTGAAAGGCAATAAGCCACTGGTTCTGATTGTCGATGATCGGTACCGGACATTTCAGTCTCTGCCACAGTTCATTTCTTCAAAGGACTTCGATCCACTTTGGGTGGCGGATGAGCAGCAGGGACTGGCCGTGCTGAACAGCCAATCAAATACAGTGTCCATCATAATAATTGACATCAAATCCGCAGAAATGGGAGGCGGTGGATTTTTTCAGAAGGCCAGGCGAATCGCACCCCATGCCGCAATTCTGATTACCGGTCCGATGGGTCCTTTTCTATACCAGGGCGGTGGATTTTATGAATACTCAGGGCCGAGCCTCAAACGAGATCTCAATACAATTCTGATGGGAATCGCCCAAAAAATGGGGGCGAAAGACCGACATGAGAAACGGCAGTCCAAACCCGATGAACATAGGCATCGCTTTGGGGTGATTATCGGTAAAAGCCGTGGTATCAACGCCGTTTATCAACTGATCGAAAATTTAAAACACACATCAGCTACTGTTTTGATTCAGGGTGAAAGCGGTACGGGCAAAGAGTTGGTTGCCCAAACGATCTGTCAGACCAGCACACGCAAAAATTTTCCATTTATGGCAATCAACTGCGGTGCCATTCCAGCCAGTCTGATGGAAAGCGAACTGTTCGGCCACGAACGCGGCGCATTCACATCGGCGATGCAGCAGCGAAAAGGCAAATTTGAGATTGCCAGTGGCGGCACCCTGTTTCTGGATGAAATCGGTGAACTGGACAAGTCGCTTCAGGTCAAATTGCTCAGGGTGCTCCAGGAAAAAGAATTCCAGCGAGTCGGAGGCAATGTCACCATCAAAACCGATGTACGGATTATTGCAGCCACCAGTCAGGATTTGAAGAAGGATGTAAAATCGGGGCGCTTTAGGGATGATCTGTTCTATCGCCTGAATGTTGTGCCCATCACTATTCCGCCCTTGAGAGACAGAAGGGAAGACATTCCCCTGCTGCTGAATCATTTTCTGGAAGTCTATGCCAGAGAAATGGATATGCCTTTACCCGTAATGACCGAAGAAGTCAAAGATGCTTTGCTGAGTTACAGCTATCCTGGTAATGTACGGGAGCTGGCTAATATTGTAGAGCGGCTTCTGGTTACCTGCCCAGGCGGAGAATCGATCATTCAGTATCTTCCGGAAGAATTGTGTCAGAAAGCAGGTATGGCCATCCACTCCACCGGCCTGATTAATCAACTGCCCGAGGGAGGGGTCCGTCTCCAGGATGTTGAAAAGGAGTTGCTGGTGAAAACGCTTGAAATGACCAACGGCAACAAACTTGCGGCGGCAAAAATGCTGGGTATTACGCGACGACTGCTCTATCTGAGGCTTTCAGAATATGGTCTTTCATCATCTAAGTGTCACTGAATGTTACATTCGACAGACATATCTGCTACCGATGGTTACATCTGGAAATCCAATGGGTGCAGCGAGTAAAATTATTTAATATATTAACTATGTATTCAGTATGTTATAAATAATTCAATCTATCGACACTGTGGCATATTGATTGCTAAATCTAAAGACAATTAAGTGATCATGGGGTTATCGAATCACGAAAGGAGGAAAAGCCGATATATTCAGCCAGCAGAGATCAAGGACACGCTCTTGTAGCCGACACCAGAGCGTCGACTAATTTACACCGGGTATCTAATCTTTCATGAACAAAAAAAGGGGGAATCATAATGGCGCGTAATAGACTCACCAAGATGGCTTACAAAGATGGAGCAGAAATGATGTTCGGCACGGCCAAGTATCCCGTGACCACCAAGAGGGGAATTGTAATCGGCGGCGGATTTGTGCATCCCGAGGTTGTGCCGCATCCACGGCCGGGCAGTGAAAAGACCATGAAAACATTGCTGCGTGAATATGAAAAAGCCAACGGCGATGCCCTGGAAAGAATGGTTATTGTTGGGCATCCCACCTTGCAGATTGAAAATGAGCATATCTTTCAGATGACGCATAATCCAAAATGGGGCGGTGAAATTGCTGCTCAGACCGCCAGACAGATGGATGATTACCTGACCAAATATGGATTGAAGGCTGCGTACCGTTCCACCCCCGCCGATCTTCGCAAACCCGATATGGTCGATATGCGTAATAGTGATTATACCCGAGAGGTTCTTGAATCTTTCAATGAAGTCGCAAAGTATGCTGACATTGTTTCCATTGAGTCCATGGGGGGCAAGGAGATTTTTGACCATGCCATCATCCGTAACGATATTGAGGGGATTCTGTTTGGCATCGGCGTACTGGGTGCCATTGATATGGAGTGGATGTGGGATCAGATTGTGGCTATCGCCAAAAAGAACAACTGCATCGCAGGTGGCGACACCAACTGCTCCGAGGCCAATACCGCCATGTTCATGGCCGGCGGCATGACTTCCAAGGATGTTCCTCATGTCATGGCGGCTTTGGCCAGGGCCATTGCAGCATCCAGAACCCTTGTAGCCTACGAGTGCGGTGCCACTGGTCCGACAAAAGACTGTGCTTATGAAGACCCCATCATCAAGGCCATGGCAGGCGTTCCTATCTCCTGCGAAGGTAAAACCAGCGCCTGCGCCCATTCCGATCTGGCGGGTAACCTCATTGCTTCGGTATGCGATCTGTGGAGCAATGAAGCCGTGGAATACCATGACATGTTTGGCGCTACCACGACATCAGTCTTTGCCGAGATTCTGGGGTATGACTGCGCCATGTTCAACTCCGCCATCGAGCTGGGCTATCAGCAGCAGATGAAGGAAATTCTGGTCAACTCCGACATGTACCGGGATTCACACAGTCTGATTCTCGCACCGGACAACGCATGGGAAGTTGGTAACGCTATTGTCCAGAACCGGGGAAAAAGCAATTATGCCAGTGCAAGAGCTGGCGCAATCAAGGCAGGCCAAATAATTCTGGGCGACAAAAAGATGAGACTCACCAAACTTGAGAACGATGCACTGAACAAGGCCATGAAAGAGCTGGAAGCCCTGCCGGATGATGAAGGCACATTCATTGACAATTGTCTGAAAAAATACAAAAATGTCAAGGGATTCAATCCATCATCATACGGACTCTAAGCCCGTTCGCCTGAACAGACTGATATGTTGATCGGCAATAGCATAAACAAGACGCAATGCTCGACGCGGTGCGGTTGGATTTGCATGAAAAGCCATCCGCCATGCAATCAAGCAGAAAGCCGTCATTCAGGGTTAACCCCGGAATGACGGAATGCGTTTTTTTTGCATCAGCAGGGTGCCGAAGCAATTCCGGAATACAGGAAGGTATGCTGTACGCGGGCATAAGTAAGGGCGACCGGCCGGTCGCCCCTGCCTTCAATTCTAAAACTCAGTTATTGACCGCTCAAAGTATATGTTCACCTTTTTTTGTCAGGGAATTAATTGATATCATGCTGGGTTGTACAAAATGTGGCCGCTGGCATTCGGACGCGGAGAACGATCTGGGGAGGCGGTTGTCCTGTACGGAGGTGAAACAGTACTGGGCTGGAATTCGAAAAGAACATTATGATTTATACGACCATTATCCTCAGATATCGACCGATGGGGAAGAAAACTGGATTTGCATAAAATGTTGGCGCCGGCTGAAAGACCCCATGAACCCGATTGATCCTGCCGATGACACGTTCAATCAAAAAGGAGTGGAACGACAATTGACCAGAATCGGCATTGCACTGGATTTGGGTACCAGCGGGTTTCGCGGACAGGCTCTGGATCTCGACCAGAACGGCTTGATTTTATCTACGGCTGTTACCACACGCCATCCCCTTCCCGGAGCCAATGTGATAGACCATCTGCATTTCGCCCTGGAAATAGGCTTGGAGAAGACCCATCAGATTGTATTGGATGCTGTCAACACGGTGATTGACAACCTGCGGATAGAAAAAGATCAAATCGTTCGATTGGCGGTATGTGGAAATCCCATACAACTGTCTCTTTTTCAGAAGATTGAATTCAGGGATCTGGCCTATGCTGGCAAAAGAAAACTGGATGCTTTGGGTGTAGAGCCTCCCAAACGCGATGCCATGATCGTGAAGGCGCATGAAATTTCAGGTCTTGACCTGTCACCCGAAGTGGATGTTCTGATTCCACCTGCGGTTCAGCATGAAATCGGGGCGGATGCGCTTGCCATGATGATTCAAACCGGCATGTTGGACATGAAAGAGATTGTCGTTGTAACAGACTATGGCACCAATAACGAAATTGCGCTTCTGGTAAACGGAAAAGTTTATACTGGCTCCACCGCCGCTGGACCAGCACTGGAAGGCCAGCATATCGAAGATGGCCTTCTGGCGCTTCCAGGTGCAATTACCGATGTCGAATTTGAACCAGAAACCTTGACCCCGGCTGGATGCTCTTCACGCTCATCCGGCCGATTGTGTCTGGACAATAACATATTTGAGAATGATGGAAATAGCGACAACAGTTCCGCCATTGGCTGTGTAATCAGCGCGACCAAAAGCAATATAAATGGCGGCGGCAAACCCATAAAAGGAAGGCTGAAAACCTTTGTTCTCGATCAGGATATGAACGCTCGTCCTGGAGATACGGTAGATCCGAATACCGGAAAGCAGCTTGAACGCGGAGAAATCACTGCAGTCGGAATCACCGGAACCGGTGTTGTTGGACTGATCAGTCAATGTCTGAAAGCCAGGTTGATCAAAATTCCCCGCATAGACACATTGGATACGGAAATACATCTTTCCAATGGCATAAAATTTACCGAAAAAGACCTGTTGGAAGCTGGCAAGGCGATCGGTGCCGTCAGAGCAGGCCATATCACGCTTTGTCATGAAGCTGGCATTGATTTGAATGATATCAAAGTGGCTTACTGCTCCGGTGCGTCCGGTACATATGTGGATGCCATTAAAGCTCAGGAAATCGGCATGATTCCCGCCGGCGTTCAAAAAATATATCAGGTGGGCAACACATCTTTGGCCATGGCAAGAGATTTGGTCAAAACAGATGATGCGCTCTGGCGCATGAAGAAGGTCGCGGATGATCTCAGGCAGCACCATTGCATGTTTGCAGCATCCAAGACATTTGAAAAGGTCTATATTCTGGAACTGGCTTTCTGGACCGAAGGCATGCCTTTTAGCCAATACCAGAAATTTTTGAAAAAATATGGTTTGCCCGAAATCAGGGAAGTGACAGATCGTCCGGAAGTCATCAAAACAGTCGAAAGAGACATTTCGGATTTGGGGCGGATGGGTTTGAAAATTGTTTCCGATATCGGACGAATTCGATCATTTCGTTTCGATGGCTGTACGGGCTGTGAAGCCTGTGTCATCGAGTGCCCCGAAAATGCGCTGAAAATGGAAACGGGGAAAGATGATTTCAGAATATCCATCAATCTGGCTCTTTGCGATGGCGTAGCCTGTCGAAGATGTGAAAGAGCCTGCAAGGACAAAGTGTTCGATTTGATTGCGCTGATCACCTCCCCTGGAGAATGAATCATCAGGATATCTGTACCGCCGCCAATTCAAAATGGGAACAGATAACGGGGATTTCTCTCCGTCGTCTGTACCTGTACCCTGCCCCCTCATTTATAACAGGAGCGATGCAATGAACAAAACAGATACTAACCTTCGTCATGCATTGGACGGAGAGGCTCATGCAAGCATTCGTTACCGCGCCTTTGCAAAACAGGCTGATACAGAAGGATATGCCGGAGTGGCGCGACTTTTTAGAGCTGCTGCGGTATCCGAGAAAATCCACGCAAAATCCCACCAGCACGTTTTACAAGCGGAAGACCAGATCATTGCCGATCTTGATTCAGAAAAAAAAATAGCCATTGCCATTGTACAGCTTGAATCAGAAGGCGGCATTAAAACGACAGCGGAAAATCTCAAAGCCGCACTTGATGGTGAAACAGAAGAGTTTCAAAGGATGTATCCTGCCATGATTCGGGATGCAGTCGAAGAAAATGCACTTGATGCCAGGTACAGCCTGGAGTACGCGATGTCTATCGAAATGGTTCATGCAAAGTTGTTCAAAAAAGCATCGCGTGATCTGGATTCCGTTCAGACACCTGTTTATCATATCTGCCCAGTATGCGGTCACACAGTCGAGAATCAGCCGCCGAAAAAATGCCCCTATTGTGGTGTTGACTCCCAAAAATTTATTTCCGTTGACTGATCCGCACGATATTTTTCTGAAAAACTATAGAAATCAGATGTTTTTCTGTGGAGGTGACGATAATGGTCGTTGAACAGGAAATGGCCAGCATTTATCCGCCTGAAGCCGAAGATTTAAGTAGTTATTTACCCGAAATTGACTGTGGGGCCTGCGGCTTTGGCAGCTGTGTGGAATTTGCCGAAGCCGTTCTAACCCAAAAACTGGCGCCGCACAACTGTCCTGAACTACCCGCCGATCTTGCCAATGTCATGGCCTCAATCGTAAAAATGAATAAAGATCCTATTCCCTATAATATCATGATGGAGCAGACAGATTGCCGGTTAATCGAAATTGGTTCCCCAGGTGCTGACGATCCCTTACTGATCACCTGTAATTTTCGAGGTACCGTACATATCATACAAACCATTTTTGAACAGACAGCTTCACATGCTTTTTTGCTACCCATATTTACACATGGTTACTCCGTTGATAATGCCGTAGCCGAACGGCTGTTCAAAGCCATTGATGTATGGAAATCCATGCAGGAAAACGCGGTCGAGATGAAAATCAGTCGACCGACGCTCATCATACCAGGATTGGCCGAATCACAGAAGAATGCCATTCGGCAATTAACCAGATGGGAGGTAGTGGTTGGACCTGTATCCGGATTTCTGCTTCCGCTATTTGTCATGAAAAACAAAATGGAATCTTTATCTTGATCTTACATGCGAATATATTGAAGTTATACTGCAAACGGGCATAATCTGCACTTTCCTTATGCTCCCTCTCCCAGCGGGGGAGGGTTGGGGTGGGGGTCCAAAAGTGCAGATTGTGACAGTTGGCAGTATACCTGAATTCATTTCGAATATTGATTGCAATATCATATAAGAACCGTCAGTGCTGGTTGCGGAAGTTAGAACAAAAGCGATGGATGACACAAAACCAAATGAAGTGATGCTGAAGATGTTAAGCAAGGTAAAAGGGATTGTGAGTGCCTGCACCGTGTCAGACGGTGACCGCCGGATCATCCTGGATATCGAACAAGATGCAGAAAACAGATCTCTCATGGGATTGGGAAAGGTCATCAACACGGGAGTTCGTGCAGTCCTTAATTGCGATGCTGTTTATGTCGCCCTGACCAATATGGATTTCGACCAGAAATGTCATCCTGCCTTGATCATCAAAAAAGGAGATAAAATCGTCGGAGAAGAAATTCGGGACGAAGACCGTATTGCTCAGTTGTCCGGTCGAAAGGATGTCTGGTTTCTGCATAAAAATTTTGTCATCTACAAAACCAGAATATCCTTTCCCCAAGATATCATGCAGAAAATTTGCTATTTTGAAACACCGGGTATCCCTGCAGACTGGAGCATCACTGGTGATAATACCGCCTCCCGCACAATTATCTACTCCAACCCAGTCACCCCAAGTGACGTTTATTTAAAGAAACGATATTTCAATGGGTTGGATGAACAAGGCTTGGGAACTATTCTGATTGGTACAAAATTGCTGTAAAAACTTTTCAGAAAGCTTGTCCGCCACCTTGATCATAATGTACATCTAAACGCTACAAATTCCTCAACAACCGCGATCTTTTCCGGCGGAAGCCTGCTAATCTTATCAAAAATCTCCGGGCACCACCATTCAGTAACGCTCTTGTGTCGGCTTTCAAACGCTCTTTTAGCCGCCACAAGAGCGTCGGCTAAAACGACACAGGTTCATGTCCTGAGACGGCCATGATATCTTTTGGCGAAAAAAATGAATTGCCTTTCAATGCGATAACAGGCCATAATACCATTTGGCTTTGGGTCGGTGGATACACTTGCATCACCGTATCCAACGCCGGAACTCAGAGGACAGATGTTTGTTCCGTCATCAGTCATCTCTTCGGGGGTACCATGATAAATGAAAATCAACTGAAACAATTATTGTCAGATTTGGAATCTGATCGTGTGGAACGCACGATTTCCATATCCAAGACCGACAAGTTTTGCGAAGTGATATGCGCTTTTGCTAATGATTACCCAAATCACCGTTGTCCCGGTTACCTGATTGTCGGGGCCAAAGACAATGGCAGTTTGGCAGGTATGACCATCACTGACGAGTTGTTGTTAAATCTGGCAAGTATTCGTTCAGATGGCAACGTACTGCCTTCTCCGGCGATGTCAGTAGAAAAGTTTGCATTTCCTGGCGGAGATGTTGCGGTTGTCGAGGTGCAGGCATCCACCGTTCCTCCTGTTCGGTATCGCGGCCGGGTATATATCAGGGTTGGTCCCCGTCGGGCTGTCGCCAATGAACAAGAAGAGCGCATACTTTCGGAACGTAGATCATCTCTTGTGAATACGTTCGATTCTCTTCCGGTAACGGAAGCCAATATCAATGAATTGAATATCAGGTTATTTGACGAATATCGCGCCCAAACCGTAGATACTGAAATAATCGCAAATAATTATCGATCGACAGAAGAAAAGCTTGCGTCGCTGCGTTGCTTTGACTTGCAGACGAACAAGCCTACCGTGGCGGGATTATTATTGTTCGCCAATAACCCGCGCTTTTATTTGCCAGGTGGATACGTTCAATTTCTGAAATTTTCAGGTACTACCATGATGGAAATTCCGAACGATCAACTGGAGCTGTCGGGCGATTTGCGCACCGTATTAGATGGGCTTCGCGCTAAAATCACCGCATATAACAGCATTGGGATGGCAGAGGACGAGGGATTTCGAGACAAGACATTGCCGGACTATCCTGAATGGTCAATACGGGAACTCTTTCATAATGCGGTGATGCATCGTGACTATGCTTCCACCAGCCCGATCCGCTTTTACTGGTTCCAAGATCGAATTGAAATCCAGAACCCTGGTGGGCTATACGGGACTGTCACCAGAGAAACCCTGAGGCGACGCAACAGCTATCGCAATCCAGTGATTGCTGAAGCTCTCAAGGCAATGGGTTATGTTAATAAATTTGGCTACGGAATTCAGCGTGCAGAAGCATTATTACAAGCCAATGGAAATCAGCCCGCCGAATTCGAAATTGACGACAAGGTATTTGGCGTAACCATCAGGAGGAACAATGCATGAAGACAATCGCATTCTTCAACAACAAAGGTGGTGTGGGCAAGACATTTCTTGTGTATCACCTGGCATGGATGTTTGCAGACCATGGTGTCAAAACGCTTGTTGTCGATCTTGACCCGCAAGCCAATCTCACCGCCATGTTTCTTGACGCGGAACGCCTGGAAGCTTTGTGGCCCGATGACGAACATCCCGACACTGTGTATGGAGCAATTCGATCAATTTTGCGTGGGACCGGAGATATTGCAGAACCCCGCGTGGAGATGATTAGCGGGAATCTCGGCCTTATTCCAGGCGACCTTGGCTTATCACGGTTTGAAAACAAGCTTTCGGATGCGTGGTCTCGCTGCCATAATCGCAACGAATCCGCTTTTCGCACCATGTCGGCGTTTTATCGCATTGTAAAACGGGGAGCAGAATGGGGAGCGAAAATAGCTTTGATCAACGTCGGTCCCAATCTGGGCGCTATCAATCGCTCGGCCTTAATTGCCTCAGATCAGGTTTGTCTGCCGCTGGCCCCGGATATTTTCTCTCTACAAGGTCTCAGGAATCTTGGACCTGCGCTGCGGGAGTGGCGCGCCGTTTGGGCTGAGCTCCTTACCAAAGCACCGCCTGATTTGCCGATGCCCAATGGTGCGATGCAACCTGTCGGCTACATTGTCATGCAGAATGGGATTCTTGATACCCGCCAGATTAATGCACATAACCGGTGGATGGCTCAAATACCTGGAGTTTATCGGGAAGCCGTTCTGAGTGAAAAGATTGTGTCTTTGCCACTGGTTGCGCATGATCCATACTGTCTTTCATTGCTCAAGCATCATCGAAGTCTGATCCCAATGGCGATGGAGGCGCGCAAGCCAATTTTTTTCCTTAAATCCGCAGATGGTGCGATTGGTGCCCACGTTGAAGCTGTCAGGAATTGTTATACGGAGTTTCAAAAACTGGCCGCCAAAATAGCATCATCCGCAAACATAGCATTTGATTGAGAAATGAAAAGCGTTAACCGTTCACCGTGAACGGTCAACGAGTTTTAAGGAGGTGCAATGGCAATAATTGAAAAATTTCTGGGGTGTCAGGTGACCCTGCCCGACAATCTTCGCTATTTTGTGAAACAAGGGCTTTGGGCAAGATTGGACGGCAGCGCCATTATCTTTGGCTTTTCCGAAGCGGCCCTGATGCTTTCCGGCGGAATCCAGGACTTGAACTTTCTGGTGGAAGACGGCGAAACGGTTGAACAGGGCCAGTCCGTACTTTTTGCAATCACCGGCAAGATACTTTATGTTGATTCTCCGGTTCAGGGCATCATTCGCTTCAACACCGCAGCCAAAAACAATCCCTCGGTAATCAACCAGGATCCCTACGACATGGGCTGGCTGTTTGCCGTTACCACTGCAGAACCTGCCGCCAGGACTTACCAGGATATTTCGGACTGCGCGGCTTACCTGAAAAGCCTTCAGAGCAGCGAAGGGTTCAAAAACCCGGAAGGGCTCAAGGGCGGGGTCAGTGGCGTATGCAAGGCTGTTTATTCGGGAATCCGGATGCAAAAGATACATTAACAAGGAAAGCCGAAATGGGCGAGGTCTATGTTGCAACCCTGCGACCAAAATGGAACACGATATGGCTAAACTAGGCGTGGTGACCTGCCAGATATTGGAACTGGAGATCGCCCATGTTCTGTCAAACGATCCGGATGTTTCGGAAATCTGGATTGCATCTGACGAATTTTCCAAAGAAATGATAATGGGGCTGGAAAATGACTCCAATAAACCGGTGCATCGGATTGTGGGCGTTGAAGAATTCGCAAAAGCAGAAACCCACGGACTTGCCGTTCTGGTCCAAGTGTTGGAAGTGGGGCTTCATTCCAACATACCCAATTTAACGCACGGTGTGACGACAGCGGTTGAAAAAATGGCTCCTTTTGTGGATGCCGTGCTTCTGGGATATGGACTATGCGGAAACGCGCTGAATCATGCGGACGACCTTTTTAAAGATATTCCCGTTCCGGTATTGCTTCCGATGGAACAGGAACACCCCGTAGATGACTGCGTAGGACTCATCATCGGGGGCACGGAAAAATATTATGCGGAACAGTGCCAGTGCGCCGGCACGATGTTCATGAACGCCGGGTTTTCAAGACACTGGAAAAAAATCTTGTCATCGAACTTACCAGAAAATTTAATCCCTAAAAAAGACAAGATAATGAAACGCTTGATGGCCAACTACAAGCGCAGCCTTATTTTGACCACCCCAGTTCTGGGGGAAGCCAAAATGAGAGAGAACATCCAGGAATTCAACGAGAAATACAACTTAAAAACCGAAATCCGTCCCGGAACTCTCACACTTTTGGAAAATGCCTGGGAAGAGGCGAAGTCGCGGGCAGAGTCCCATGCAGCGAACTCAGGCTTCATCCGAACAGCGTGTTTGTCAATCTCCATGGACAGAGAGACCTGAACGCGTTTGATAGAGCTCCTCGGTAACTCCCTCCATGAGGTTACAGTAACGGGCCACGGTAAACAGGTAGTCGCTCAGGCGATTCAGGTAAATCATCTGATACCGCAGATGATTCAGCACCTTCCCGACATTGATTTCCAGTGAAAGTCCGACCACATGGCGTTCAGCCCGGCGGCATACGGTCCGGGCGATATGGGCCATCACAGCCGAAATGTGCCCGTTTGGAAGAATAAACCCTTTGAGTTCCGGCAATTCGGCCTGCATCGAATCAATGGCCATTTCCAGTGTTTCCACCTCTTTGCTGGAAATTGTGGGTATGTCATCAAGGACTGCCGAGCTTCGTGATACGGCAATAAATGCACCGATTGTCAGCAGGTTCGATTGAATGCGATAAAGTTCAGCCGACATATCCCGGCAATCCAGGGGCAGCACCGCCTTGATACCGCCAATAACGGAATTGAGCTCATCCAAATCACCGCAGGCTTCGATCTGGGGATGACTCTTGGGTACCCGCTCACCACTTAATAGACTGGTTTTTCCCCGATCCCCGCTACCGGAATAAATCGTCATCCGTTTTTCTCTGCCTTTTTGCTTTCAGGTTGAACATTAAATTTTCCTGGAACCACGGTGATGCGGTGAAAAATATGGTGAACCTGTCTCTGTGCGCCATTTCAAGGCTGAGACCTGGCAGAAAACATCGCAATTTTTTCAAACTTTTTCATCAGGTCACGGGTAGAAAAAGGTTGTTGCCCCTCGGTGGCCATGTACAATTCCATATCTTTGCACTGGGACTGAACACGCGCCAGGATGGCGATTCTGTCTTCATCTGTAAGAACTCCTTTTTCAGCCAGGTGCAAATTCAGGGCGGCGTACCACGCATTAATCAGGGTTACGGCATAAATGGGGCCCAGCCAGCTTGGTTTATCAGAAAAATCTACCATTTTTTCTCCTCGTATTCTCAAGATATCATCAGGTTAAGTACGGGCAACCATCCACTGACCTACCCTGCACGGCTGAGCTCATCAGCGTGAAACACGACTCGGATATGTGTTTCAATATGCTGCAAGGTACATAAAATATCAATCAAAATTAATGCGTATGAATCACCCAAACATGAAAATGACATCATCCCCTTTGTAAAGGTGCCTTTCGATGTTTGATATTGAACATATTGGAGTTATCTGATAGGTGTTCATCGAGTTACTTTGCCATCCCAACTTTCACTTTTTACGAGTTCATCCAGAGAAGAGGAATACTGTCCCTGAATACTCAATCCTGCTCTTCATGTAATAAAAAATATTACATGACCAGTCTTGTCTTTTGGTCAGGATGAACATGATAAAAGATATAAAAACAGAAGTTTAGCTTTTTTATCCTGTCCATCCATGTGAATTAGTTTTTTTATTAGTTACCTTAAAATGGAGTACCACAATGGAATCCGGTAAAAAGATAGTTCTCGAAGTCATGTATAAAGCAGATTACTGCCTTCCCTGCTTTTTCATGGATGCGGCGATTCAGGAAATACTGCCGTTATATGAAGACCGTGTCGAATACCGGCGCGTGGATATTATGATAGGAAAGGGCAAAAAGCGATTCCTGGAACTTTCTTATGAATTGTTCGGAAAAGATGCCGTTCATAAACATATTCGGCTTGCGCCTGTTCCTTCTCTGCTGATCAACGGTGAACTGATCTTTGATCAGATTCCGCCGCAGTTCGATCTGGTAGCCGCCATAGAAGAAGCTTTGTCCGAGTTTGGCAGTGTTAAGACTTGACAACGGTTTTTACCATTTTTGCACTCTCCAAAATGCATCAGGTACGCAAACATGAAAACCGTCCACATAGAAGTAATTCATGAAGGCGAGCATTGCATTCCCTGTGTGTATATGGCGCTGGTGGTAGCGGAAGTCGCGCCGGATTACGGCGATGCGCTCACATGGGAAAAAGTCATCATCACCAAAAAAGAAGGGGCGCTTCGCTTTGATGAACTCGCTCAAAAGCGCGGCGGTCTGCCTCCTGTACCCTCCATCTACATTGATGGCGAACTGGTCTTTGATATGACACCCGGTCCGGAAATCCTTAGGGAAGTTCTGGACCGGATGATGCAGACCTGATACGTTCCAGCTCACGCCCCCCCCAACCCTCCCCCGCTGGGGGAGGGAGCATAAGGAAAGTGCAGATTACGGCTGTTCGAAGTATATCTCCCCGTTAATCTCCTTTTCGATATCTTTCTTCACCATTTCCGGATCATCCAATGTTCTGAAAGATTCAGCGTTTTTCAGAAGCCTTTCGAATATCCTCACCAGGTAGTCGTTGACCCTTTTGGCGGGACCCTGCTCCTGGGGTTTTCGCCAGTGGATAGGGGAATCCGATGAAGCACTCCGCCTCAAAACATGATGACATGCAAAGACCACCACGTCCCGCATCCATGCCACCCTTTTATCGGTGTACTCAATTTCTCCTTCAAATCCCATATAGCCGGCCGGAATGAGTCTGCCTTCTTTTTCGTATCGTTGGTATCCGCTGGTTCCCATGAGTACAATATGAGAATGGGAAAAAAGGTTGGCCGTCCGGTCAAGCCGATTCAAGAGTTCGTTTTTCCGCAGAAATTCAAGATTTTCAGCAAGATCGGAAAGGGTGCTGTCCGGAACGAACATCAGAAAACCAATTTCAGGATCAATGCCAAAGCTGCGGCAGAGTGCAATGGCACGCTCGCTGCCGTTCAATGTGGCTCCCTTGGAGAGCTGGCCGAGAAGGCTACTGGAGCCGCTCTCCACACCCAGGAGCATGCTGGTGAACCCCGAAGAAACCAGGCTTTCCAGTATCTCTTCGTCGAGGTCTTCCGGTCTTGTCTCCATGCCAAAGGTGATTTTTAAGGGGCGGATCAATTCCATCAGCCTCAGTGTCCTATCTTTTCCCTTCTTTCCGGGACCGATGAAATTGGGGTCTGCAAAGTAGAAATTCCGGATTCCCTTTGAAATGAGCGCCTTCATTTCAAGAAGGATGTTTTCCGGACTCCTTCCCCGCCAGAGGGGGCCGTTGTTGTAGAAGGAAGGGACCGGGCAGAAGCTGCAGTGGTTATAACACCCCCTGCTTCCCAGGATCGACGCGGTTCTAAACCCGCCATCCGCCCGTAGCGGAAGGTCAAAGAGATCAGGGTCCCGAAGGGGCGCTCTGGGGCCGGCCATCCGGATATCTTCCCCGCTTCGATGGGCAAGTCCTATAATTTCCCCGGTAGCGTTCAAGGCTTCCAGAAAGCTCGCCAGTTCTTTGACCGTGATCTCGCACTCTCCCACGCAAATGGTGTCCACGTCCTTGCTGGAGCTCAGAATCATCCGATACGCCAGGGTGGGATAGAATCCAAAGAGGTTGATGTGGCCCCTGAAACCCGCACTTCTAAGATTCTGAAAAAAATCAAAGATCGCACCGCTATTTTCCCAGATATAAACGCAATTCACCGCCAGAAGGGTCGGGGGTAACGCCATGATTTCATCAACTGTCCGGGAAAAATCCCAGCCGTTCACCGTGCAGTCAATCAATGTGACCTCATGGCCGGCAGACTTTAGGGCCGATGCCACATAGCCGCCCATCAGGCAGGACCAGAGGGGGGTGTTGGCGATATCGTTGAACCGGTTTTCCGAACGGATTCTCGGGTGCTCCAGCACGATGATTTTCATGTATTCTCCATGCTCGACACCCTGCTAAACGCCGGTTTCAGCCTCGAAAAAACACCGGCGCAGTGGCAGTAGGCTTCCATCTCGTGAAGGAGATGGGAGAATCTCGGTGGGTTATGATAGAATGGGTAAAGGAGATCAATCTCGGGGGAGAGATTCCCCCCTCTGATCAGCCGCTTTGTCAGCGGCGCCCCGGGATAGAGCCTGACATGGTTGAAGATCACGGCCCCAAGATTTGCGGCGCCTTCATGTATTTCAAGCAAGCGATCCAGCGTTTCCCAGGCCTCTATTGTTTCTACATCACCGTCTCCGGGAAGGTTAAGCAGAAAATGGCATACGGTCAGAATATGGCTATCGGCAGTAACCTTTGCCGCCCTCAGAATATCCTGCTTGCTCAGCCGTTTTCCGAGAAGTTTCAAACCGTACTCCGTAAGTGAATCCGCTGAAAAATAGATGGCGACCAGTCCTGCGGCCTGGGCCAGCGCTGCGAGCCTGTGATCCAGGGTGTCTTCTCTGAAAAAGCCTGTCCAACTGACATCAAGTTTTCGGCGAATGAGCTCTTCCATCAACGCCTCGAAATGATCGACAGGCCGGTTGACCACCGCATCCGTGAAATGAAAGAGAGCGATGCCGTGTTCCCGGTTCAGAAATTCGATCTCATCCACGATTTTCTCCGGATGCCTAAGGCGCATTCTCCCCCCGCTGAGGCTGGGGTAAACACAGTAGCCGCAGCTTAGATCACACCCGCGCTTTCCCTCTATCCCGACAGCGGCGATATATGCATTTCCCTTGGTGTAATCCGCAGGATCGAAGGTGGCAATATCCATGGGGGGAATCTCATCCAGAGAAATGCGCGGACCCGGTATATTCTCATGGATAATGCCATCTTTTCGCCAGAGCAGACCCGGAACCGCACCGGCATCGATACAGCTTCCAATGATTGCGGGAAACGCACGCTCCCCTTCCCCCACCAATCCATAGTCGATATCGGGAACCGCTTCCATTAGCCGTGTTCCAAAGAGGGAAAAGGCAGGACCTCCAACCAATATCCGCGTATCCGGAAGCGCTCTTGTAGCCGACGCTCTTGTAGCCGACACAAGAGCGTCGGCTACAAGAGCGTCCGCTATTTTTCGCACCAGGGCGACGGCTGTTTTTAGGGATGAAAGATAGGAGACCATGTGGCCGGCAAGAGGGTCAATGTTTCTCAGGGAAAAAGCAACAATGTCCGGTCGCAGATATTCGATCCCCTTTTTCAACTCCGGCCATGGGTCGGGAAAAAGATTCATGTCCAGAGCATTTTTTGTGTATTCCGCCGGAACAAGACTGGAAAGCCTGGAAAGGCCCAGGGGATAGACTTTCTCGCCGGAGCCGTGGTGGGAAGTGGGAAGCTGAACAAGGAAAATTTTCATTACTTACTCCAATAACAGCAAACCGATGTATTTGACATACTGCCCCTTCTCCTTCACCGGAACCAAATGCAGGCCAGCTTCTTTTGCCGTCTGATAGACATCGATCCCCGTGGCCTCCATCGAAGGCCGGGCCAGATCACTTCTGTTGCAAGCCCCCTCGCCGGGACAATTGTCGCAAACCGTGCATGGACCGGCACCCATGGCAAATGCCTTGTGCAGTCCGCTGAGAAAAGCCTTTTTCTCAAGGCCGAGCAGCCGTTGATGAAACTGTCTTCCGGGAGGGGTTCCTTCCAGAAGAATCGCCCATTTGTAGGAACTGAGCAGTCGTTCTGTATCTAAGTCGTCCCGACCGTTCGGGGGGCACTGAAGATTCTTTCCGAAACCTTTGCATCCATACCTGCATTTGAGTCTGACCCATGGGGCTGTGACAATCTTTTCCGTTGGGATGGGAACTGCCAGTCTGAATCCATCGGCAATAGCGATATCGGCCCACTGAAGCGGCAAGGAGACAAGATGATTCCGTAGCGGACACAAGAGCGAAAGTTTTTCCCCGGCCAGGATCACAGAGCTGTCTGTTTCAAGATCAAGAACAACGCTTTGCCGAATGCCGGCTGCATCAAGCCAGGAAATCACTCTGGCAGCCTCATGACACTCGCCGTCATAGGTATTCAGCATCATGGCAAGATCGTAGATGGGTCCCTTCTGCGGACTGCGGCCCAGGCGGTCGGGAAAATAGTCGTGAATGAGAATCTTTCCCCCTGGCTTGAGAAGGCCAAGCGCCTTTTCGAGCAGGCTCCGGGCCTCTTTTTCTCCGTAAGCATGGAGAAAATTGCTCATCACGATCAGACCAAAGGTTTCCCCTTTTTCAAACGCGTGAAAACGAAAGTCGGCACTGACTGTCTTGATCCCTTCCCAATCCGCTTCATCCGGATAAATCTTCCGTGCAACCTCAATCACCTCTGGAAGGTCCAGAAGAACTCCCCGCGATAAACCGGATGCATCAGGAATTCCTAATTCGTAATTCAGCCGACACAAGAGCGTAATTCGTTTCATGAGGCAGCGGCAAAGCGATCCTGCTCCGCCGCCGATATCGAGAACTGGCGATAACCAGGTTGCACGAAAGAGAATTTCAGCGATTTCTCTTGCCTTCTCCTTTGCCAGTTGATCCAATGCCCGGACATAGTTGAAGTTTCTGACAGCGTAATTTTCTATCGAATCTGTCACTGAATCTGAAACAGAACAAGAATGTCCGCAGCTCGCCGCTTCAGGATCGTCATCCGAAGAGATTTTCCGCGTCAGAAGGCGAAAGTTTTCCTGCATGGCGCGGCGGTAGAGAAAAAAATCCCCCATGTAGAAGGGACTCTTCTTGACCAGATAGCGCCGGGCAACCTGGTTGTTGAACCAGTTCCCTTTGCTCTCCCCGATCAGTTCCATCCGCTTCATCACCTTCAGGAGACGGTACAGACCTTCCTCTCTGCACCCGGATAGCACACAAATCTTTTTGGTGGTAGCCTGTTCGGCTTCGATGTGGTCGAAGAGCTTCAGTTCCAGCGCAGCAAAGAGAACCTCCGACTGCCAGTAGGCAGTGGAGAGATTCTCAAGGTTCTGATAATCCACATCGGAAGGATCGGCATCGCCATTGTTATTGCGTGAAGGATCGTCAGATCTGAGCATTTTTGATGGCCACTTCCGCGAATGTCTTGATATCCGCCAAAATCCGGGTGGCGGCATCGAGCAGTTCCATGGCGATTGCGGCCCCCGTTCCCTCTCCCAGCCGAAAGCCAATATCCAGCAGGGGTTCGATGCCGAGTCTCTCGTGCATGTACCGGTGCCCCACCTCCACGGACCGGTGGCTTGTGAACAGATAAGCCTTTGCAGCCGGAGCCAGCTCACAGGCGATCAGCGCCCCTGCGGTGGAGATAAAGCCGTCGCAGACCACGGGAATCCCCTTTGCCGCCGCACCGATCACAAGCCCTGCCAGTCCGCCGATCTCGAATCCGCCTACCTTGGCGAGAACATCAATAGGGTCACGAGAGTCGGGCGAATGCATCAACAAAGCTTTTTCGATGACAGCGATCTTGTTCCTGAGCGCGGCATCACCAATACCGGTGCCCCGGCCCGTCAGCTTTTCAACCGGAATCCCTGAAAATGCGGCAATGACAGCAGTTGATGGCGTGGTGTTGCCAATCCCCATGTCGCCGGTACCCAGAATATCCACAGGCCCCTGTCCGAGAAGTTCAGCGACGATCTCGATACCGGCTTCGATGGATCGGATTGCTTCCTCCCGCGTCATAGCCGGACCTTTTGCAAAATTCGCCGTTCCCTTTCCTATTTTCTTGTGAAAGATGGGAAGGGCTGGATCGAAGTCGTAATTGACTCCCAGATCGGCGGCAATGACCCTGGCGCCGGCATGCTTTCCGAGTACATTTATCGAAGCCCCTCCACCAACAAAATTCAAAACCATCTGGGGAGTCACTTCCTGGGGAAATAGACTAACCCCTTCCGCTACAATCCCATGATCGCCGGCACAGGTTACAATGACCTTGTTCTGAAGACGAACATCAAGAGTCCCAGCGATGGCGGCAAGCCGGGCTGAAACGTTTTCGAGGATACCCAGGCTCCCTGCCGGACGCGCCTGATCCGCAAGCCTCGCAAGAGCTTTTTCATAAATCAATCTGTCGGGTGTTTTTATGGAACCGATGGTATGTTTAAGTTTTTCCATTTTCAAACCTCCTTATGTATTTGAAAGGGATCATTCCACCCGTGAGATTTTATCGCCCCGAATATCATCCTTGAAAACCTCCATTCCCTTTTTCATAGCGCAGAAATCACCGCACATGGTGCAGGTCTGCTCCTCATGGGGCGCTCTCTCCGCTCTTTTCTTTCTGGCGATTTCCGGAAAGAGCAGCTCCTTTTCCAGATCGCCCCAGCGCATATCCCTTCTTGCCAGCCCGGCCCGCTTTTCCCGATCCCGCCTTTCCGGATATTTGGCAATGTCTCCCACCCGAACGGCCAGCCGGGTGACCCTGACACCTTCCCGGACATCCGCCTCCGTTGGCAGCGCAAGGTGTTCCGCGGGCGTGATGTAGCAAATCAGGTCCGCACCATACCGCGCCGAATGCGCGGCGCCGATGGCGGCTCCCACATGATCGTAGCCTGCTCCGGTATCCAGGGGAATCGGGCCGAGAACATAATATGGCGCATTTCCGCTCATCCGCTTTTCAAGCATGATGTTTCCCTCAATCTCATCAAGAGGAACATGTCCAGGACCTTCCACCATCATCTGACATCCCATCTCGCGGCCTATCTCGGCAAGCTCGCAGTTGATGATCATCTCCGCCATTTGCGCCCGGTCGTGGCTGTCGTGGATCGCACCAGCACGGATACCGTTTCCAAGAGAAAGAACCGCATCATATTTTTTCATAAGGCCGCAGACACGGTCGAACTGCTCGTACAGCGGGTTTTCCTTTCCGGTTGAATCCATCCACGCCACCATGAATGTTCCTCCCTTTGATGCCAGCCCGCCGTAACGGTAACCCTGCTTGCGAAGCCTTTCGATGGTGTACTGGTTGATTCCGCAATGAATCGCCATGAAACTGAGGCCATCTGCAAGTTGCTGTTCAATGAGATCGAAGAGATATTCTGGTTCGAGCCGACTTGGATCCTTGTATCGCCTGGCAGTCTCCTTGAACGCCTGATAAAGGGGAACATTGCCAACAGGAAGGCGGGTGGCAGCCAAAACCTCCCTTCGGACCCGGTCGAGATTTCCACCTGCGGAGAGTTCCATGAGCGTGTCCGCCCCCTCCTCTTCAGCGGCTATTGCTTTGCGTACTTCATCATCAATATCACAGATATCCGAAGAAGTGCCGATGGACGCATTGACTTTTGTTCTCAGCCCATAACCGATCCCCCTGACGATCTGATCGGGTCGGTTGGGGTTGTTAGGAATGACGATCTCCCCCTTTGCAACGCGATTACGGATTATCTCCGGAGAATAATCCTCATCGACCGCCACCTTTTCCATCTGGCTGGTAATAACGCCTTCACGCGCCAATTCAATCTGGGTTTTCATTGAACACTCATATCCTTATCTGAATGGATTCATCAAAAAAAAGGGCTCTGAGGAGATTAATGTCTCCTCAGAGCCCTTTGCCATCGCGCTCTCAAATCAGATCGCCCAGTCCGTCTTCTGACTTCCGGATGGAGCCTCTCCTTGCAACCTTCCCGACATGAAGAGGTCAGTGGCCGTCTCCACAAAAATCCTGGGAGGCGAATGCAAGGGATATTCCGGTTACAGCGATGGGACCGTCACGGAATTCAACCGTGTTCCGATAACCGGGCGATCGTCTTTTTATAAATTGTTGACAGCGTTGCTACAGGATGATCGACATTTAGTCAAGATATTTTAATCATTTTTCTTGACAGGATGCCTCGCAACATATAAACATGTATTTATATGATTAGCTTGTCGTCAGTTTTTTTAAGGAGATGAACAGTGGCATACAGTGATTTTACTTTAAAAAAAATCAAATCAGAGCTGAATATAAAGATTGTTGAGAAAAACTCTGTCTTTTCTCATATCAAATCAGTTGAAATAAGCAGTTATCTTAAGAATACCTTAAAGAGAAATATTCCCTTAGCCCTGGCGATTAACACCGAGAAAGCCAGATCGGAAATGATAATTGTTAATATATTATTGGAAATAAAAGAAAAATTTTCAGATAAAATCAGTTTGTTTTCCGGCATAGACTTCAATGTTGATAAAGAAAAAGGGCTTACAGGATTTTGTGATTTTATATTCAGCAATTCTCCGGAGCAACTTTATTTGGACAGTCCGGTTATTACAATAACAGAGGCAAAGAATGAAAATATTGTCTCCGGTTTGGGGCAATGTATTGCAGAAATGTATGCCTCCCAAATATATAATGAGAAGGAAGGGTATGATTTATCTTCTGTCTATGGAGGAGTAACTACCGGAGATGAATGGAAATTTATAAAGCTTATAAAAGACACTGTATATATTGATGCAGATAATTACTATATCAACGATATTGAAAAGATAGTCGGAATTTTAACAGAGATGGTTCAACAAAATGCCTAACCCGTCATTGCATTGGACGGACTAACGCCCGCCGCTGAATTCGTTGTTAGCCGTCGAAGCTCGAAGGTGGAGGAAAAGATATTTTTGCTGCTTTGAAGGCGCGAGAATTTATACTGTGAATTATGGAGGTTCGTGTGGAGATGCTTAATAGATTGGAAAACTCAAAACAACGCGTCAGTAAAATGGCGGAAGAGAGAGCGTTGCTTGAGAACCATTCAAACTCGATCCAGCTTCGCGATGAACATTTCCAGACGGTATCTTTTCTGGCCAAAAGCCTCTCGGATGAAAACCGCCTGCGGATTCTGCTTTGCATCAGCAGCGGGAAAAAGTCGGTGGGTGGCATCGTCGAAGAGCTCGGGCTGTCTCAGCCTCTCGTTTCGCACCACCTCAGAGAGCTAAAACGCTCTCTTCTGGCCAAAATTGAGCGCAGTGGTCCTTTTATCTATTACGAACTTTCAGACTCCAGAATTCTGGATGTTGTCCGCATTCTTACCACGGTGGCAACTGATCTTATCTCTGCAAGAAAGACTTTTTAGCCCGATGGAGGTGATAATTTTTTCCATGGAAGAAATTCAAAGAATTATTGATGGTAGCTTGCAGAAAAGACAAAGCTCTCCCTGAGGGGGAGCGACATTTCTCCTTTCAAAGCTCAATCGTGAGGGGAAAAGTGCAGAACCTGAATAGTTTTTGTTCGACAGAAAAGGCCCTTTTATGCAGAACAGGAAAATGACATTCATAGCCTTTGCGGCGGTATTGCTAACGGTGGGAGCCCTTTGGTTCACCAATCGCTCCGTTACTCCCAAGCAGGCTACATGGGATGATGTTTTGGCCGAAGGCAAGACCGGAGGCTACAGGATTATTACCACCGAAGCGCTTTCAGAACGCTATCAAAAAGATGCCAATAGTCTCCTTCTGGTGGACACCCGTCAGGAGTGGGAGTACCGGACAGGGCATATTCAGGGTGCGGTGAACTTTCCCATCGAACCCACCGGATGGTCGAGATGGCGCAAGGCTCCGGCGCTCGAAACCTTCCTGGGGCCGGATAAGGATCGCACCATCATTTTCTACTGAGCGGGTCTCACTTGAGTCCGCAGCGACTCGGCGGCCCGTGTGGCCGTAAAACTTGGCTATAAAAACGTTTATCGTGATCCTTATGGTTATCCTCAATGGCAAGGAAAGGGGATGCCCGTTGATAGCGCCTCAGCAGGTCTGGCTCAATCAGGAGAAGAGACCAAAGCGCCAGGACCTCTCTATGGCTGGGCCATGATTTGGACTCTTCTTGGTATCTTTGCAGGCGGCATGGCCTTAAACCTCACCCCGTGCATCTACCCCCTGATTCCCATCACTGTCTCCTATTTTGGCGGCCAGGCCACAAAGGAGGGAGTGGGACAGGGAAAGCTTGTAGCGCACGGCTTGTGCTATATGATGGGCCTTGCCGTTACCAACTCCCTGCTCGGGGTGGTTGCCTCCCTGACAGGCGGCCTTATGGGCGCGATGCTCCAAAACTCCATTGTCCTAATTGTTGTGGCGGCGGTTCTCATCTTTTTTGCAACAAGTCTCTTCGGGCTGTGGGAAATGCGTCTTCCAAGCGGCCTGACGCAGGCTGCCTCAAAATCATATTCGGGTTATTTGGGTAGTTTGTTTATGGGTCTGACCCTCGGGGTTGTTGCAGCCCCATGTATCGGTCCCTTCGTGCTGGGGCTCCTGACCTGGGTTGCAAGCATGGCAAGCCCTTGGCTCGGGTTCGTGATCTTTTTTACCTTGAGTCTCGGCCTAGGGCTGCCCCTCTTTTTTCTTGCCATGTTTTCGGGGCAACTAAAAAAACTCCCCCGCTCTGGTGGCTGGATGATCTGGGTGAGAAAGCTCATGGGCTGGGTTCTGGTTGGAATGGCCGTCCATTTCATCAGACCTGTTCTTCCCGGTCACTGGGGAACCATTCAGATTGCTCTTGTGGCCCTGGCCGCGGGTCTGCACTTAGGATGGATTGACAAAAGTCAGGCCAATTTTCGGGCATTCCCCTGGCTGAAGAGCGGAGCCGGTATAACATGTCTGGTTCTGGCCACATTCCTTGTCGCGTCATGGGCCATGCAGGGGCCGGGTGTTACCTGGAAACCCTATTCAGAGGAAATTCTGAAAGAAGCTCAAAACTTGAAAAAGTTAGTCATCATCGATTTCTATGCCACTTGGTGTACGCCGTGCCTGGAAATCGAGGAAGTCACCCTTCATGATCCTTTAGTCGTCAAGCAGGCGGAGAGTGACTTTGTCATGATCAAAGTGGATGTGACCAAGGGTGGTACCCCTTTGCATGAGCGGTTGCTTGCGCAATATGAGGTGAAAGGGGTGCCGACCATCGTGTTTTTGGATACCTGCGGCAAGGAAAGGCGGGACCTGCGTCTGGTGGATTACTTCCCGCCCGATCAATTCCTTGGCCGTATGGCGGAGCTAAAGAGAAGCGGCGACTAAGAAAGGAGAGATAAAATGCTAAATGTAAGATTTTTCTTGAACGAACCCAATGGAAAGCCGTGAAAGGGTTTTCTCGAAATGATGCCCAGGTTGGGCGAAAAATACAAGGATATTGAGATCGAAGTCATGTCTAAACCCATGGCGGAGTACCAGAACGATGAATACTTCGAACTGGAGCTGCCTATTGCACCGGCCGTCATGGTCGCAGATGAGATCGTAGTCGAAGGTGCCGGTATTTCACAGGACAAGGTGGAAAAGATTATCTGCCGATGTTTGGGAATAATTGAGCCAGGGCCGAAGAAGAAGGGGATTTTGGCTCGGCTGTTTAAATAAGGGATACAGGAACTGTCATGATGCCCGCAGCGGCACCGCCATAACCCGCTCTCAGGTGTGCCAGGTGATGACGGACTTATGGAATGATGCAGCAAAAAAATCAGAGGTGGACTTATGGAATCAAATAAGAATCGCAGAGGGCCTACAATCAAGGCGGCTGTATTAGTTATCTTCCTTGTTGCGGCTATTGTGATCGCGCGCTTCACTCCCTTGAGAGAGCATCTTACTGTTGAAAGACTGGGGCTTCTCCTTGAGGCTGCAGGGCCTTGGGCACCTGTGGCATACATAGGCACCTACGCCGCGGGTGTCTGCCTTTTCATCCCTGGAACACTTCTTGCCACTGTTGGCGCAGCGATATTTGGTCCCTACTACGGCTTTCTCTACGTCTGGGTAGGAGCCATGCTTGGCGCGAGCTTGGCGTTTTTCATCGGGCGCTACCTTGGCAGGGATTTTGCCGCATCCCTCGTCTGCGACAAGCTCGGGAAATACGATGAAGCCATCGAGCGAAACGGTTTTGCCACGGTCCTTTATCTGCGCCTGGTGTATTTTCCATTTACCCCGATGAATTTTGGTATGGGACTCACCCGCGTGCGCTTTCTTGATTATTTCTCCGGCACAGCGCTCGGCATCATCGTCGGCACATTCATCTTCACATTCTTTGTGGGAACGATCAAGGATGTCTGGTCAAGCGGCCAGTGGGGAGGATTGCTTTCCTGGAAGATATTATTCTCCCTTGGACTCTTTGTCTTCTCATTTTTCATTCCGAAAACCATTGAAAGGCTGAGGGTGTCGCAGAAGACCTGGATTGCTTAGATAGAAACGAAGCGCACCATGAACAAAGAGACATACAACTGCAAAACAGCAACCGAAGAACTTATAATACACGGACTTTCAAAGAGAGAAATAAATGGAATATCAAATAACGCAAGAATCTCTCGAACAAATCACAGCCGGCATTCGCAATAAGTATTCCAGAGTTGCGGACAGTCCGCAAGGCCAGTTCAAATATTCCACCGGCCGGGCTGGGCTTGAGGTGCTTCAATATGATGCTGATTTGATCGATAACCTGCCCGACGATGTTGCTGCTTCATATTGCGGTGTAGGCAATCCGTTTTCGCTCGGTGTGATCCACAAAGGCGCTACGGTTCTGGATATCGGCTGCGGCGCCGGAGTAGATACAATTCTGGCGGCAATGATGACGGGACCTGAAGGCAAAGCGATTGGCGTGGATATTGTACCGGAAATGCTTCAGCGGGCAGAGGCCAATCTGAGGTTGACTGATCTGAAAAATGTCACTTTTCACTCCGCCACTGGTGAACACCTGCCGTTTCCCGACGATCATTTTGACGTGGTGATTTCCAATGGCGTGATCAACCTGATTCCGGACAAAGATGCGGCCGTGCGTGAAATTCTGAGGGTGATGAAGGCCGGCGGGCACCTAATGATTGGCGATCAGGTGATGGCGGCGGGCGGCACTCCGAAAAGCCTCAAGGATCGCCTCTCCAACTGGTTTCAGTGAGAGGGCGGCGCAATACCGGGAAAGGATTTCCTGGCACTGATTGAAAAAAACGGATTTGCAGATGCCCAGCTTGTGTCTGAAACCGGTTTGAACAGTTCCCCCAAAACCCGTGGTGTACTGATTCGTGCGCAAAAACCCGAAAAACAGACTTGATGAAAACATCCATTTTGAAGGACTCCAATATAGAAGGCAAGGCATCCGGATGAAAATATCCATTAACTCTGGATAGTGAAGGATTCTATGCCGTTTATTCAATTGATACTTTTCACTCAGGATAAATTTGTTCTCCGTACAAGCGCCTGATTTTACATGAGTGGCCAAATGGCAACCCCCCTGTTTTCTCTACTTATATCGAGCATAACAAAATTGTCGTGAGCTGGATTACCAGCAATTCTAATTATGGCGAATTCATGGTGTGATTTTGAACCAATTGGCGAAATAGCAGCTTGAAACATGCTTTGCCGATATTTTGTCCGTTTTAAGAAAATGGTCTCGACGCTTCAGTTAATAACTATAATTGCTGTATAGAAAATAGCCTGGAAAAATAACTCTTGACATTCGATACTTATTCATGCAAAGTCAAGCTACTTGTTGAATGTTCTCGTTTCAATATGGTATATATCACAAGTGTTATCAATATGTTAATGGTTTGTCGGTTGCATGATAGGTTTCTTGTAATAAAAAATATTGACAGCTTTACTGTTACAGACCTGAACAAGCTGTTCGGAGCATTGAAGTTTGTTTTTGACGAAGCTACTATCTCAGTCTAACCAACCGATAATTAGAATATAATAGTGTCAAGAGACAACAAATTGTTGTCGGAAAGTCTCACAGAAAGATGATAGTAAATTGAGAAATAAATTAGTCGGCTTTATAGCAGTGAGAGTCTCTGTCGTGAGATTATAAAAACACGGACTAATAGCCGTTTAACCAGTCGTTCAACCGGACAGCCCGCTCGGGCTGCCGGTTAACTCGTTGTTAAACGATAGTGGATACAACTGGCGTAAAGTTAAAAATTTGAACGTTTGCAAGAAAAATGCGGAATATTACGGGACAGGGCAAAAAATAACGAAAAGATTTAAACTTGACGGATTTTAATAATGGCATACGGTGATAAAACATTTTTTTACAAAACAGAGGATTTGTGTGCACCGGTCTTAATGCCCTGAGATGTTTGATAGAACTAAGTCGCAGGGTTGAAGTTTTTTCATTTTTTCAGAGGATTTATGTCCATAGATCAGCAACATAATGAGGAATCTCTAAAGACTAAGGCTGACACCGCAGATGTAAAGAACCTAACGGATCTGATGAATTGCATTATGTTGCTCCATCAAGCAAAGATCGCACATGGCAAAAAACACGCGTATAGAAATCGAACTGGCGCTTTGCGCAAGAATATGTTTGGTGGCATTATCGGCAATGCTCTCGAATGGTATGATTTTGCGGTTTTCGGCTTCCTATCCCCTATGATAGGGGAGAATTTTTTTCCTTCGGATGATCCTCTGGATTCGCTACTGGGGGCTTTCAGCGTTTTTGCGGCGGCTTTTATCGCACGGCCTGTCGGAGGGGTGCTTTTAGGCTACATCGGCGATCAATACGGCCGTAAGAAAGCGCTCCAACTTTCGGTGATGATGATGGCAGCGCCTACATTTCTTGTAGGTGTTTTGCCTACTCATGCAGAAATCGGATTGCTCGCGCCAATCCTCCTTATTTTGCTACGCATAACGCAAGGGCTTTCTGTGGGGGGCGAACTTATTGGTTCGATAACCTTTGTCGCCGAAAACGCTCCGCCTGAACAGCTAGGCTATTTCAGCAGTTGGACGTTTGCAAGTTGCTATGCTGGGATGCTGATGGGCTCACTGAGCGCCGTTGGTCTCAATGTAGTGTTGGGACCAAATGCCATGCTGGATTGGGGATGGCGTCTGCCCTTCCTCTCTGGCGTGCTTATCGCTTTCGCGGCTGTCTGGATGCGCAAGGAACTGACGGAAACGCCGGTTTTTGAGAAAATGAAAGCGAAGGGGCATCTTGGTGGTAATCCGGTTGTTGAAGCGGTGCAACTCGTTCCGGGCAGCATTTTCCATGCCTCAATGTTGGTCATTCTAGTCGGTGGTGGATTCTACACTCTGTTCATCTGGTGGCCAACTTATTTGGAACATTTTGTCCACCCTTACATGCCTTACACTGCGGCCCTCAATACTTTATCGTTGATACTCCTGATTATTTTGATTCCTATAACTGGGCGACTCTCTGACGAGCTTGGACGAAAAACTCTTCTTGTGTGGAGTTCAGCAGGTATGACCCTCTTGTCTTGGCCGCTCTTTCTATTGAGCTCCCAAGGTGGATTTTTCCCTGTCCTTTTGGTTCAACTTTGCTTCACCGTCCTGATGGGTTTTTTTCTGGGGCCAATTCCTGCAGCCTTAGTTGATTTGTTCCCCCCACGTTTTCGCTACAGCGCCATCGGCCTCGCCTACAATATCTCCCTGTGTATATTTGGAGGTACAGCCCCACTCATGGCCACATGGCTAATCAAACACTATCATACCGTTTCTGCTCCAGCACTATATCTCGTCTTTCTTTCCGGGCTAAACCTCTTGGCCGCTTTGACCCTGCCAGAAACAAGGAACAGTATAGAAAACAGCCTGGGAAAATAACTCTTGACATTCGATACGGCGCTCTGGACCCATCTCTCAGCGCCGGATGCTCCAGCAACTCGCAAAGACGTTAAGATAGCTCGTACCAAACACCCCTGCCACTGCCGTGCCGTTTGAGGAAGCCATGTTTGACCAGTGCCCGAAAGTGTTTCTTCAGGGTGTTGCGACTCACGCCAGTCTGCCGGATGATGTCGCCCATCGTGATACGGCCATGCTCGCGCGCGAACTCGACGATCTGCAACGACAGCTCCGGCAAAGGCGCAAGTACCAGTTTCTCTCGCTCGATCTTTTTGTTGAGATGTCGCACTTGTTCGGCCAAGGAGCGCAGAAAAAACACCAGCCAGGGTTGCCAGTTCGGCGTGTCGGTGCGGATCGTCCCCTGCGTCTGCCGCAGGGCTAAGTAGTAGGCCTCCTTATTCTGCTCGATCACACTTTCCAGCGAGCTGTATGGCATGTATGTGTAACCCGCCTGCAGAAGCAACAGCGTAGTCAACACCCGGCTGAGCCGCCCGTTACCGTCCTGAAAGGGATGTATCTCCAGAAAGATGACAACCAGCAAGCCTATCAGCAGCAGTGGATGCAGACGCTCCGCACCTCGTTCTTCCAGCATCCAGGCCACCACCTCGGTCATCAGGCGCGGTGTGTCGAAGGGCGTTGCCGTCTCGAACACCACGCCGATTTGCACACCGTCCCCGTCGAACGCGACGACGCTGTTAGAGGATGTCTTATAGTTGCCGCGATGCCATGCGTCCTTTTCGCTGTAAACCAGCAAGTCGCGGTGCATCTGCCTGATGTGGCTCTCGGTGAGCGTGATGTCCTGCCAGGACGAGAACACCAAGTCCATCACTTCTGCGTAACCTGCAACCTCCTGCTCGTAGCGGGTGGCGAATGTCTTGATATGCAGGCATGACAGCAAGCGCGCAACTTCACGGTCGGACAGCCTACCACCCTCAATACGGGTGGATGAGCCGATGCTCTCAATTGTCGCCACGCGCCGCAGGGCCGACATACGATCTGACGCAAGTGTACCCAAGGCGCGCCATGCGCCCTTGAACTCGTCGATCTTGGCGATCATGCCCAATATCTCCGGGGTGATCTGGATAGTGTCGGTTCGTATCATCAAACCAATAATACACCCAATAACACCCATTGTCCATAATAATAACTCGCAATCTGCACCAAAGACAATCACGAACTCTTTCTTCGAAAAGCTCGACAGGAAGATAACTTCGAGCGAAGCCGGCCATGAACTGAGAGATGCGTAGTCATCTTGTCACGATCATTTTGGTTGCGTAAAGGCCCCTCTAAACCATAAAAACGCCCCTCATTGGCGCATTTATGATGAAATCCCCGTATGATAGCTTGGTTCGACCCCGGTTACGAACCCCGGTTACGATACCCATGGACAACAACAGCAGTGTATATTTGTACCTCGGGAAACCTTTTTAACGTGAACAGTGTACTGCAGGTGCAATTAACTGGTTTGAGATACTTTACAAAACGGGAACATTCGATAGTGAATCCACTATCATAAATCAAGATATTTTTATTCAGACAATTTATTGACATTAACGTTTAAAAAAGGCACAACCATTCAAGTGAATGCGCTCTTGAAAGAGAGACTTAAAATTTAACCCGGAGGAAATATCTGTATGTTATGCAAGAATCGGGTTCTTTTAGTCATGCCGCCGACCGTCATCAAGGTCGTTAAGCATGGCATACATGTCGATTCGTTGAAATCGCAAACGGGCATGGATAGCGAATAGTTCCCAGGAGGTATATGCCAAGTTTTAATGCCGGAACATCAGTGCGTGTGCACAGATCGCCTGTCAAAAACCTTTTTCGATTAATCGGATGGACGGTGACGGTTCTGATCCTGCTGACTATTACCGGCTGGGAAACCTTGGCCGTTTATTATTCCAACCTGCCGGATGGACTCAGGCTGCCGGGATCCATCGGGGTCGCGCTGGTCTCGATCGGCACACTGCTGAAGGTCCGCCCGGTAGGCATATCTATTTCGGTTTTTTTGTGCTTTTTTTTGTTTGTCATTCTCTGGTTCTTACCTATCCCGCCTTCCAACGACCGGGACTGGCAGCCGGATGTGGCTCGACTTTCATGGGCCGAAATAGACGGCGATCGGATCACTGTACACAACATACGCAATTTCGAGTACCTCAGTGAAACCGACTATACCCCCGCCTATTACGACAAGCTTTTCGACCTGGACAAACTGGAGGCGGTGGATGTGGTGGCCGTTTACTGGATGGGGCCAACCATAGCGCATGTATTTCTTAGCTTTGCATTTGCCGGCGGCGATTATCTGGCTATTTCCATAGAAGCACGCAAGGAAAAGGGGGAAGGGTATTCGACACTTAAAGGGTTCTTTCGTCAATATGAACTCTACTATGTGGTAGCCGATGAGCGGGATGTCATCCGGCTGCGCACCAATTATCGCCATGATCCGCCGGAGGATGTTTATATCTATCGAGCGCATCATGGAACTATCGAGAACGGCCGACGACTGTTCCTGTCGTATATGGACCAGATCAATGCACTGAAAGCGCACCCCAGGTTTTACAACACCTTGACCACTAACTGCTCCACCAACATCTGGCTGAACACACGCGTCAATCCGGACCATCTACCGTTCAACTGGAAGATTCTGCTAAGCGGCCATATTCCGGAATACCTCTATGAAATGGAAAGTCTGGATAACAGCTTGCCCTTTCCAGAACTCGAAAGGCGTGCTCATGCCAATGCTCGGGCGCAGACGGCCGATACCGCTGCGGATTTTTCGCTGCGTATCCGGGAGCCAGGTAAATGAAAACCATTCATTCTGGAGCAGTAATAGCCACGTTCTGGCTGATCCTGACCGCCTTCCTTCTTGCCGCTGCGATACCGGCCAGGGCCGATGAATCAGCCAGCGCGGCGGGCGGTGCCAAACGGCCAAAAATCTGTCTCGTGCTGTCCGGCGGGGGTGCGCGGGGTGCGGCTCACGTTGGTGTGCTAAAGGTTCTGGAAGAGTACCGCGTGCCCATTGACTGCATTGCCGGCAACAGCATGGGAGCGTTGGTCGGCGCCGCCTACGCAACGGGAACCAGCGTACCGGAAATGGAGAAAATCATCGCTGGGATATCTACCGAGCTTCTGTTTAAAGAAAAACCACCTCGCCAGGAGTTGTCCATGCGGCGCAAACAGGATGACTACAATATTTTTGTCGGCACGGATATCGGGTTTAATGACGGAAAACTGGGCCTTCCCAAAGGCTTTGTATCCGGGGTCCAGCTTGAGACGGTGCTGCGCCAGCTCTCCAAGGCAAAAGGCTTTCACCATTTCGATGATTTGCCCATTCCTTTCCGCGCCGTGGCAACGGATCTCGTGACCGGCAAAGTCGTGATTTTCAGAGATGGAGAACTCGCCAACGTGATGCGCGCCAGCATGTCTGTCCCTGTTGCTGTTGCTCCGGTGGAGATCTCCGGCAGATTGCTGGTTGACGGCATGCTCACCCAGAATCTGCCGGTGGAAACCGGACTCTCAATGGGTGCCGACATCATTATCGCTGTGAATGTTGGAACGCCGCTGTTGAAGCGCGAAGAGTTGACCGGAATCCTCGGCGTGTCGGGGCAGGTACTCAGTATTCTGACCGAGCAGAATGTCCAGACCTCGCTTGCGTTGCTGAAACCAACCGATATTCTGATCTCGCCGGAGTTGGGAGATTTTTCGACCGGTGACTTTGACAACTTGCCACAGATTAGCCCTCTTGGCGAGACTGCAGCGCGCAAGGTGGCCGAACGTCTCGCCCAGCTCTCCATCCCGTCCGAAGAATACGCTTCGTTGCGCCGGCATCAAATGGTTGCCTCAGCGCCTGACCTGCGGGCGGTTGACGATATCCGGATGGAGAATCTGCATCGTGTCAACCCAATAACGGTTCAGGCGGTGATGGAGACTCAGACAGGCCAGCAAATAGATCAGCAGATACTCGACCGTGACATGCGTCGCATTTACGGCACAGATAATTTTGAACATGTGAATTATCGTTTCCTGGAGGAACCCGGCAAGCGGGTGCTTGCGGTGGATGCAGTCGAAAAATCCTGGGGACCGGACTACCTGCGTTTCGGATTGGGGCTGAGCAGCGATCTGCAGGGCGATTCGTACTTCAACCTTCTTGCCAGCTATCGCAGAACCTGGCTTAACACGCTCGGTGCGGAGTGGCGCAGCAATTTACAGATCGGGCGCACCAACAGTTTCATGAGTGAGTTCTACCAACCGCTTGATGACCGGGGCTTCTTCTTCATAGCACCGCATGCTTCGTATGAGAGACGCACGACAGACCTCTACAATGAAAGCCGTCGCATCGCGAGCTATGACTTGACTTCCATTCTTGCCGGAATTGACATCGGCAGCCAGTTCACGCGGTATGGCGAGTTGCGGATCGGCATGTTGGGTGGCGTACTCTCCCCGGAACTCGACACAGGGCCGCAAAGCCTGTCACCGGGGGATGACAATGTCACGCAAGGGGCATTTAAGACCCGGCTATTTCTTGATCAACTCGACAGCGTACAATTTCCGCATTCGGGCTGGAGCGCAGGACTGAATATGTTCAACTCGAGCAGCCTGCTCGGAGCCGATCAGGACTATACCAAGTGGGACAGCGATGGATCTTTCGTCCGTTCATTTGGTTCGCATACGTTCCACTTTAGTGCGAAAGCCGGCGGCCGAATCGGCTCCGATACGTTGCCGCGTTATGACCTGTTCCAGTGGGGTGGTTTTATGCAGCAGTCGGGCTACGCGACTGGTCAGTTAGTTGGAGATGATTTGAAATTCGGCCGTATCATTTATTATCACAGGCTTTTGAAAGGAAGCCTGCTTGAGGGGGTTTACGCTGGTATTTCGTTCGAAGTTGGCCAAGTCGGCAATCCGCTTGTGCCGGGCAGTCCGGAAGGGTTGCTTGAATCCTCGTGCATATTCCTTGCCGCCGACAGTCCTATCGGGCCAGTGTATATAGGTTACGGGCGCTCAATGGACAACAACAGTAGTGTATATTTATACCTCGGAAAACCTTTTTAACGTGAACATTGCGCATCCGCGCAATGGGATACGGGCAATGGGTCGGACCAAGACAACTGTTCGAACCAACAAGGTGATTTGCTACAAAGTCGGAACAAAGAATGTATTCATTTTCCCTTACGGCACGGGAAAACCTGAAAATTTCATAGGCTTCCTGACTGGCGCATTGATGTTGCCGGGATCAATAATGATGTATGTTTCAACCGCAAACTCGTTCATCGGCGGAAAGCACGAGGTTCAGTTTGCATTTACTCAGATCGGCATGATTCCAGACTTCTTAGAGATATCAAGTTCCTTATCTGGTCGAAGATGCTCCTAAGTCAGCGAACGCATGATCGAGCCCGTGGGAAAGGCCAGGCCCGACTTTTTCATCCAATCGGAGCTCGCGCGACACCTCGGCTACGGCCACCTCTTTCCGCAGAACGAGGAGGAACTCCTGGCGCATGTCCTTTCCGGTTCAGGATTCACTCCGCAGGATGTGCGGGATGCCGGCGGGATGGTCCAGCTCGCACCGGTCCTGATGTGCGGTACAAGACTGACGGTTACGGACACTTCAAAGAGCAAGCATTGAACCTCAAGCCAATCTACCAGCCAAAGAGCGTGAACACGGATGGATGGAACCAAAGGGCATGGAAGGATTTATTCCCGAACATCGCTGTGATTCTGTGTTTTCTGCATGCCTTCCTGAACATCAGAGATCGGTGCAAGCGCCACAAAGAACTGCTTCGCTCCATTTCTGAAAAGGTTTGGGATACCCTACCATTATTCTCTTCGGGTTACGAGCCCGACGAGCTACCAGGCTGCTCCACCCCGCATCGAATGTATGCATAACAGATTGAAAGCGGTCAGAAAATCAAGCTGTTTTTTTACTGTTCTGTAGCGATACTTGAGATAAGGAATTGTCGAGAAGTGATAACAGCGTTTGTTTGTAGGTTTCAGCTTGTTCCGTTGAGTCAAATCCTGGGGCGAATCGCAGCAGCAACCGTTTCATTCTGCTGGTGTGGCCACCAATAATTTCAATGGCTGAACGGGGCAGGTTCAAACATTTGGCCAAAAATTCGACACACATGCGGTTGGCGGCATCATCGACCGGAGGGGCCTGAATCGTAATCTTGAGGGCATCACCGTGAAGACCGATGATCCGGTTTCGGGAAGATCGGGGTTGAACATAAATTTTTATGACGATGCCCTGTGGCGTTTCCTGTAAAAATTGCATCGGTTTTGAGTTCAGAGGCCAACCTATCCGGTGAAAATGGAATGCTTGCGAATGATCTGGGTGAAAAAATCAGGTGGTCTGACCACTTTGCCTGCCTTGTCCATAAAAGCATGCCGTGTATAGCCTCTGGCCAGTGGACGCACCCCATTTTCATCGAAGACCGTATAGTCGAATTTGATGCCGCCCCGAATGCTGCTGTCGAGTGAGGTTTCAATGATTAGCAGATCATCATACTGCACTGGATAAAGAAATTTGCAGTGCAGCTCGGATACGGGAAGAAAAAAACCACGAGCTTCAATTTCCTTGTAGGGAAGACCATTGTAACGAAACATTTCCGCACGTGCAGTTTCAAACCAGCGAAAATAATTGGCGTGATAGCCAAATCCCATTTTGTCGGTGTCGCCGTAGATAACGCGGTACGGGGTGCGATGTGTTAACATCAGTGTCCATTGTTGAAAAAAATGCTATTCGTTGATGATGGCCTGAATTAATTCTTTCAACCTGTCGTAGTCATGGGTTACCGGAAATTCAGGAAATTCCCTAATCACGTTTTCGGGCGGCCTGAACAACAGCCCTTTGTCCGCAGCTTTTAGCATGGCGATGTCGTTATAGGAATCACCCATGGCGATAATCTGATAATTCAGGCTTTTCATTGCGAGCGTTGTTTTCTCTTTGGCCCGCTGCTGACGAAGATCGTAGCTGATGATCATGCCGCTGGGGTCAATCGTCAGGGAATGACAAAAAAGGGTTGGCCAGCCCAGTTTTTTCATCATGGGGCCGGCGAACTCCTTAAACGTATCGGATACCACAATCACCTGAGTGATGGAGCGGAGCCAGTTCAGGAATTCCAGCGCACCTTCAAGCGGATTCATGGTGTCTATGACCGCCTGAATATCCGAAAGCTTCAGGCGGTTTTCTTTAAGGATTTGAAGGCGTTTTTTCATCAGAACATCGTAATCGGAAATATCGCGGGTTGTGAGCCGAAGTTCAGAAATTCCGGTTTTTTCCGCAACATTTATCCAGATTTCGGGGATAAAAACACCTTCCAGGTCTGAACACACTATATACATAACGCCTCGATAGGGGTTGGCCCCCCATACACATCTTTGTAATCGGAACAGTTGGAGTCTTCCACACGGATCAACGCAGGCATGTCGCTGACAACCTCCAGATGAACAATCTCGGAAAGAGCAAGCTGAACATTGGATTCTCTGGCCAGATGCGTCATCATGACAAGCGGAACCGAACCTTCGGACTTGCGGCCCTTCTGGTGTACGGATTTCAGGCTGATTCCGTGGTTTCCCAAAATTCCCGAAATTTTGGACAGCACGCCGGGCTGGTCAAGAGCGGCGAACCGAAAATAATAGTGAGAGATGATTTCATCAACCGGCATTACCGGAATCCGGTGAATGTAATCCTTCTGATAGGAAAGCAGCGGCACCCTGCCGACAGAGCCGGTTAAAAGGTTTCTGGCAATGTCCACCACATCGCTGACAACGGCGCTGGCAGTCGGCATCATGCCCGCACCTTTGCCATAGAGCAGGATGTCACCCACGGCATCGCCGGTGATGGTGATGGCATTCAGCGAACCATTGACGCTCGATAGAATATTGTCAAATGGAATCATGGTCGGATGAACGCGGGCTTCGACGGCATTGCCCCTGTTTTTGCTGATTGCCAGCAACTTGATTTTATAGCCGAACTGCCCAGCAAATTCAATATCCAGAGGGGTGATTTTAGATATGCCCTCAACATAAATATCATCAATGCAAAGATCTGTCCCATAAGCCAGTGAAGTCAGTATCGCCAGTTTGTGGGCGGTATCAAAGCCTTCGACATCCAAAGTGGGGTCAGCTTCCGCAAAGCCCTTGCTCTGCGCTTTGGCCAGAGCCATTTCAAAAGTGTCGCCATCATCGGTGATTTTGGATAGAATATAATTGCATGTTCCATTCAGAATTCCGGACATGGCCTGTATCTGGTTTCCGACAAGCGATTCCCGAAGCGTTTTGATCACAGGCATACAGCCGCCAACGCTGGACTCAAAGGCAAGCTCCACTCCTTTATCTGCGGCAATTCGAAAAAGGCTGTTCCCCTCGCTGGCCAGAAGCGCCTTGTTGGCGGTGACCACCTGTTTACCATTGGCGATGGCTTTTAATATCAACATCTTGGCAATACCCAGGCCGCCGATGGTTTCAACGACGATGTCAATATACGGATCTGTGACAATCGAATCTGCATTTGCCGTAAACACATCTTTTTCAAAGACAATTCCCCGGTCGCGATCAATGTCGATATCAGCGATGCGTTTCAGGTTGAGCGTAGCGCCCACCCTGGAACGGATGATCTCCTGATTCTGGATCAGGATTCTGGCGACACCGGTTCCGACCGTGCCACAACCCAGAAGTCCAATGTTAATTGTTTTCATGCTACATGACCTTTCGAATGCCCCGAACGGCCTGACTGATCCGCATGGGATTTTCAATAAGGGCGAATCGGACATAATCATCACCGTATTCGCCAAAGCCCAGGCCGGGGGATACCGCCACCTGGGTTTCGTTAATCAAAAACTTCGCAAATTCCACAGATCCCATTTTGACGAATCTGTCGGGAATTTTAGCCCAAACGAACATGGTCCCTTTAGGGCTTTTAATCTCCCAACCAATCCGGTTAAGGCCGGAAATCAGGGCATCCCGTCTTTCCATATAAGTGTCCCGGATTTCCTGAACGCATTCCTGGGGGCCGTTCAATGCGATGATGGAGGCGATCTGGATGGGTTGGAAAACGCCATAATCAAGATAGCTTTTGATGCGCTTCAAGGCGCCAACGGTTTCGGCGTTTCCCACGCAGAATCCCATGCGCCAACCGGCCATGCTGTAGCTTTTGGACAAGGAAAAAAATTCCACGCCCACATCCTTTGCGCCTTTGGCTTGCAGAAAACTGGGCGCCTTATAGCCATCAAAAGTTAGATCGGCATAAGCGAAATCATGGATTATCAGCATGTCATGCTCTTTGGCGTAGTCCACAATTTTCTGGAAAAATTCCAGGTCAACAACTTCCGTGGTTGGATTATGGGGATAAGAAATGATGAGTACCTTTGGCCGCGGCCAGGTCTGCTTGGTGGCGTTGATCAGGTTCTCGAAAAAATCACAGCCCGGACCCACGGGAATTCCCCGGACATCACCGCCGGCAATGATGGCGGAATAAGGGTGAATCGGATAGGTGGGGTTAGGTGTAAAGACCACATCACCCGGCCGAATGGTGACCAGAACCAGATGAGAAAGGCCTTCCTTGATACCGATGGTCACGATTGCTTCCGAGTCCGGATCGATATCCACGTCAAAACGCCTTTTGTACCACTCGGATATGGCCAGCCGCAGCCGGGTGATTCCCATCGAAGCGGAATAGCGATGGTTGTGAGGTTTTTGAGCTGCTTCAATCATTTTGTCGACAATATGGCGCGGGGTTCCCAGATCAGGGTTGCCCATTCCCAGATCAATGATGTCTATTCCCGCATGTCTGGCTTCCATCTTGATCTTGTTGACTGTGGCAAAGACATAAGGCGGCAGTCGGTCCAGTCTGGCGAATTTTGTCACGATACACCTCTAAGCAAAAGTAGGAAATGACATCCGTTGACCGTTCACCGTTCACGGTCAACGAATATCATTCCATACAATACAACTCTCTACATGTCAAAAAATGTTTTGACTTTTTGAGCAAAAATGTTTAATTATTCGAAATAATTTCAAGTTTCAGTCCATTATCAAGGAGATAATCATGGTCAAGCCCCTAACCTATGCGGATGCAGGTGTTGATATTGATAGAGCAAACGATTTGATACACGCGATCAAATCCATCGCCAGCCACACGCCACGAACCGGTGTTATGGGGGAAATCGGTGGATTTGGTGGTTTGTTTTCTCTCAATCTGGCCAATATTAAAAGGCCTGTTCTGGTCAGTTCAACAGATGGGGTGGGTACCAAACTCAAGATCGCATTCATGACGAATACACATGATACAATCGGCATTGATCTGGTGGCCATGAGTGTTAATGATGTGATAGTTCAGGGTGCAAAACCGCTTTTTTTTCTGGATTATCTTGCAGTGGGCCACCTGAAAACAGAAGTGGCCATAGATATCATCAAGGGTATTGGCGAAGGATGTCGGCTGGCCAATTGTGCGCTAATCGGCGGGGAAACTGCAGAAATGCCCGGCATCTATCAGGACGATGAGTACGACCTGGCTGGTTTTGCTGTTGGAATTGTGGATAACAACAAGATTATTGACGGTTCTGAAATCCGGGTGGGTCACAAACTGATCGGCATTTCATCCAGCGGTCTTCACAGCAATGGGTATTCCCTGGTTCGAAAAATCTGTTTTGATGTACTAAAGCTGTCGATTGATGCATATATACCAGATCTGGGAAGAACCCTTGGCGAAGAATTGTTGATGCCCACCCGGATATATTCTGAAACCATACTGCGATTGATCCGTGATCTTCCCATTCATGGCCTTGCCCATATTACGGGCGGAGGTATTTCTGAAAATGTTGTAAGAATCCTTCCCCGTTCCTGCAAAGTGCTGATCAGAAAGGGCAGTTGGTCGATCCCCCCGGTCTTTAAATTTCTTCAGGATGCGGGAAACGTCTCGGATACTGAGATGATGCGCACCTTCAATAACGGCATCGGAATGATTGCTGTCGTTCCGGCGCAGTCCGCTCAGGACGTGCTGGAGCGATTAAACGGCGTGGAGGTGCAGGCGTTTTTGATGGGCGAGGTTGTTGAGAGAAAAGATTCCGATGAAAGAATTGACTGGATATGACCTCATAAGTAAACCTGCTTGATTCTTCACTATCGCTTGATGGCTCTTTCATGACCCTTCTGTTTCCTGGAATATCCTTTGCCATTTGCCTGATTCTGACGCCAATCGTCCGTCAAATCGCCCTGAAAAGGGGCTGGATGGCATGTCCCGCTGAAGACCGGTGGCACAATACACCAACAGCGCTGTTCGGAGGGATTGCCATTTACCTGGCAGTCGCAATTCCACTGTTTGTCATTTCGGATTTCAGCGCCACGCTCCTTCCCCTGACAACCCCGCAGAATGCCGGTGCCATTTCTTCTTTTGCACCGGTTTTTAGCATTGCCATCACCCTCATGTTTTTACTGGGATTTGCAGATGATGTATTCCGGTTAAAACCCCAGAGCAAGTTGCTGGGTCAAATTCTGATTGCGTCCCTTATAGCGTTTCTGGGCTTCAGGCTTCAGTGGGTTACTTCGTTGACACTCGACACACTGTTGACCATTTTCTGGATTGTGGGGATCAGCAATGCCTTTAACCTGCTGGATAACATGGATGGTCTCTGCGCGGGGACCGGCATTATCGCCGCTGTATTTCTGGCGATTATTTTGTCGGGAACCAACCCTGAGTATTCACGATGCGCCGCCATACTGGCCGGTGCATCTGCTGCGTTTCTGGTGTATAATTTCAACCCGGCATCCATTTTCATGGGCGACTGCGGCTCTTTGATGATCGGCTTTGGTATTTCGTTGCTCAGCCTTGGTTTGCCTGGAATGAACGCCGGCAATTCCATGACTTCCATTGCCGTTCCGGTGATGGTCGCCATGGTTCCCATACTCGACACCACTATGGTGACGCTGGTAAGACTTCTCAGCGGGAGAAAAGCTTCAACCGGCGGCAAGGATCATACATCCCATCGTCTTGTGCTGATGGGGTTCAGTGAAAAAAAAGCCGTGCTGTTTTTATACGGGGTCGGGCTGGTATCCGGAACCGCTGCCCTTTTTGTAAGCAGAAGCGATACCTTCACGTCTCCGTCTGTCATTATCCCGTTGATGTTGTCGATTCTTCTTATGGGAATCTATCTGTCTCAACTGCGCGTGTATCCGGAAAAAGAGTTTTCTGTGCTTCGCGGCCGAACTTTTACCCCAATTCTTGTAGAGCTGACCTACAAAAAACAGATTGTCCTGGTTATTCTCGATTTTTGTCTCATTGCCTTTTCCTATTATCTTTCCTACCGGCTGAGATTTGATTCACCCCATTTTCCATATTATTTCAAGGTGTTTTTGAAATCGCTTCCAGCGGTGATCGCCTGTAAACTCACGGCGTTTTTCTTGATGGGGGTGTACCGAAGCCTCTGGGGATATCTAAGTTCCAATGATGTTGCAGTGTATCTGAAAGCATCCACTCTTGCCTCTTTTCTTTCGATTGCGGCAGTGACCTTTGCGTATCGGTTTGAAGATTTTTCAAAAGGCATTTTTATTATGGACTGGTTTATAACCACCGGAGCCATTCTGGGGACCCGCGGGTTTTTCAGGCTGACCGGGGATGCCATGAAACGAAAGGCTCTTTCCGGTGAAAAGATTCTGATCTACGGGGCGGGAAGAGGAGGGGAAATACTGCTTAGGGAAATCCTTCACAATAAACGGGTGAAGATTAAACCCGTTGGCTTTATTGATGATGATCCCCTGAAGACCGGAAAAAAACTTCAGGGATATTCAGTTCTGGGTACATTCGACAATCTGCAGGCTCTGATTCAGCAAAAAACGGTCACCAGCCTGCTCATTTCCTTCAGGGAAAATGATCCGGATCGGCTGCAGGCCGTCCGTGCATTCTGCATGCAACATAATCTGGGCCTGAAGCAGTTCTCCATTCACATTGAAAACGTTGATCCTGAAGAGCCATGATGAATATATTGGGTATCGAAACATCCTGCGATGAAACAGCGGCTGCTGTAGTCAGCGGCGGAACTATAGTTCATTCATCAGTTGTGGCTTCACAGACAACTGTTCATCACCCTTATGGGGGCGTTGTTCCAGAGCTGGCTTCCCGCAAACACCTGGAAGCCATTTCGCAAGTGGTTTCTGAAGCAATTAATCGCTCTGGGATTCCGTCAAACCAGCTTGACGCCGTGGCTGTTACTCAGGGGCCTGGCCTGATCGGTGCGCTGCTGGTCGGATTTTCGTTCGCCAAAGCCTACGCATACTCGCTGAACATTCCCTGTGTGGGAGTGAACCATCTTGAAGGGCACATTCATTCGGTGTTTCTGGAATCTGATTCTCCAGAGTTTCCATTTGTTGCTTTGCTGGTTTCCGGAGGGCATACCGGAATTTACCATGTAACGTCCCATACCGCCTGTGAACTGATGGGCCAGACCCGTGATGATGCCGCAGGAGAAGCCTTTGACAAGGTGGCAAAAATGCTGGGTCTGGGATATCCTGGCGGCGTAGCGATCGAAGAAATATCCCGGAAGGGTGATCCGTTTCGCATACAATTTCCCCGGCCCTATCTGGATAAAGCGGATTCTGATTTTAGTTTCAGCGGACTTAAATCCGCCGTTCGGCGCTATATTGAGATACATGATTTCAAGGAGAGCATTCCGGATATCGTGGCAGGGTTTCAGGAGGCAGTGGCGGATGTGCTGACATACAAGGTTACTTATGCCGCCCTGTCCAGACAGTGCAGCCGGATAGCGGTTGTAGGGGGCGTAGCCGCCAATTCACGTTTAAGGGAAAAGGTTAAGGCATCTGCTGCAGAAAAAGGACTTTCGGTTTTTATTCCATCTTTGGCATTCTGCGGAGATAACGCCGCCATGATTGCTGCGACTGGTTATCATTACCTCCGCGCCGGCCATGTATGCAGTTTGGCCGACGATGTCTATTCAAAGGTGATACCGCAGCAACATCTGAAGTTCCCTGGTCCTTGATTCAGGTCCAGGGAACGGAGTGTCTGATCAGGTCTCTTCGACGGTGATCGCGCCAACTTCACAGACTTCAACGCAGCTTTCGCAGCCAAGACATTCTTCAGCATTGACTGGGGATGATTTTCCATCAACCATTTCAAATACTTCAACAGGGCAAACATCCACGCATTCTTCGCAGCCTTCACATTTGTCTTCATCAACAACGGGGTTAAAAGCCATTCAACAAGTCTCCTTTTCTTCATGGAATTACGGTGAAATATTTCACCAGATATTTTGATATCTATCGGGAAAGGTCCATATATCAATTACCAGGTGGAGTCAAGCAATGAAATTATTTTTTTGCGGTAATGATGAAGTCGAACCGGGAAAAGGTTGCCGGAAAGGACCCGTCAATAATTAATATCCGCATACTCCACCCACCCGCCGGCTACGACCAGCGCCAAGTTGAACCCGGAGAGGGAAAATGAAATGGTATGGGTATGATTTTGATTTTTTAAAATAAAATGGTTTTTATCGAGTTGAGTGATTAAATGTGTCTCTGTTCCTGCATAAGTGGAAAATATCTCATTCAGAGTCTCGGCTGGAAGCTCGATGGCCATCATGCCGCAGTTAAACATATTCTGTTTGAAAATTCTAGCGAAGCTTTCTGCAATCACCAGATGAATGCCGTTTGTCTCAAGCGCCCAGGGCGCATGTTCACGGGAAGAACCGCAGCCGAAATTGGCGCGGGTGATAATCACCGATTTTGCATGAATGTCAGTTCCCGGGTTGAAACCCTCCAGAACGATATCCTCAAGAAGAAATGGCTGAAGCGCTTCTCTGGTGTTTTCAGTTAAATATCTGGCGGGGATGATTTCATCCGTATTGATGTCTGAACGATCCAGAAAAAGAACCGGTCCGCTGAATTGTTTCATAAATACTCTCATTTGTTTTGGGTGGCTGTTGGTTAAAGAAATCCGTAGAGCCGGCATCTTGCCGGCTGCCGAGCTGGTAGGATGCCGGCTCTACCTGCGAGAAGTCAGGGGACCCATGAGGTGATATGTCCGGCCAATGCAGTAGCCGCCGCTGTTGCCGGACTCATCAGATGCACCATGGCACCTTTTCCCATTCTTCCGTTAAAATTGCGGTTAGTAGTGGATGCACAGACCTCGCCTTCCGCAAGGACCCCGTTGCTCATTCCCAGACAGGCTCCGCATGTGGGATTGGTGACGCAGAACCCGGCATCCATAAATGTCTGGAGGATGCCTTCCTCAAGGGCCTGGCGAAAAATTTTTGGCGTGGCAGGCGATACGATGCCCCGAACCGTATCTTTAATCCTTTGGCCCCTCAGCACCCGAGCGGCAATTCGCAAATCCTCAATTCTGCCATTTGTACACGATCCGATGTATACCTGGTCAACTGGCGTTCCACTTAAATTTTGCGCAGAGGTAACCTGATCGGGCTTGTACCCGAATGTTACCTGAGGCTCCAATACCGACACGTCATGTTCCAGAATTTCCTCATAGTCGGCATCTTCATCCGGAAGAAATTTTAAAAATTCATCCAGAGCCTCATCAGGACTGCCATAATCATTTTGAATAAATTCCCAAAGATAATCAACAGTCGTTCTGTCAGGGTAGCAGATTCCGCAGGTGGCCCCGGCTTCAACAGCCATGTTACATAATGTCATGCGACCTTCCATGCTCATGGCATCGACTACAGGCCCTGTAAATTCAATGATTTTATTGGTAGCGCCATTTACTCCGATACGTCCGATAATCGAAAGAATCACATCTTTGGCATAGACACCTTCGGGCAGGCTTCCGGTGATGATGATCTTGATGGAATGGGGATAGTGAAAGGCGCATACGCCTTTGAGAATGCCGACTTCCAGATCGGTTGTTCCCACGCCTGCGGCAAAGGCCCCAAAAGCGCCATGGGTACAGGTGTGGGAATCTCCCATGATGATGGTATAGCCCGGTCGGACAAAGCCTTTTTCAGGGAAAAGCGCATGACAGATGCCGTTTCTGCCGATATCAAAAAAATCCGGAATACTATGACGACGGGCCCAGTCCCTAAGAATCTTGCCCTGAAGCGCTGTCTTGGCATCTTTGGCAGGTGAGACATGATCAATGACGACTTTAAGCTTTGATGGGCTAAACACCCGGTCTTTTCCGCGGGCGATCAAATCATTAATTGCGATGGGGGTGGTAATCTCATGGCAGAAAACAGCATCCAGCCGGATGACATGAATATCGCCAAAGGGGTTGTTGACCCGGTGAGTATCAAATATCTTCTCAGCAACAGTTCTTCCCACGTTGTTTCTCTCCAGTAAATGGTCATGGATCGGGCATTCACCCCTAATGATGAAAATGCCAACTTCCCCCCTTTCAAAGGGGGGGATATTTTTCACGGACATTGGTTAAAATGGACTCTAATCCGTATCCGTCTTTAACACCGCCAGAAACGCCGATTGCGGGATCATGACTTTACCCACCATCTTCATGCGTTTTTTTCCTGCTTTCTGCTTTTCAAGAAGTTTTCGCTTACGCGAAATATCACCGCCATAGCATTTGGCCGTAACATCCTTTCTAAAAGCAGATACTGTTGTTCGTGCAATGATATTCCCGCCGATTGCTCCCTGAATGGCGATCTTGTACATTTGTTTGGGAATCTCCTCCTGAAGCTTTTCGCAGGCCACTCTTGCCCGCTCAACAGACCGATCTTTGTGAACCAGTTGGGAGAGGGCATCCACCCGTTCGCCATTAATCAAGATATCCATCTTGACCAACTGGGTTTCCCTGAAATCAATCAGTTCGTAATCGAATGATCCATATCCTTGAGTGATGGATTTGAGTCGGTCGTAAAAATCGTAAACAACTTCAGATAGGGGAAGTTCAAAGAACATCTCCAGCCGGTTGTTGGTAAGATACTGGTAATTGGTATTGTTCCCTCTGCGATCCAGACAGAGCTTCATAACTGCACCCATGTACCTGTCGGGAACAATGATGGTGGCGCGAATGAAGGGTTCACGGGTGGCTTGTATGGACATGGGATCAGGATAAAGGGCTGGATTATCGATGATCTGTGTGGATCCGTCCTTCATGACCAACTGGTATTGTACGGACGGCGCTGTCAGAATCAGGGACAGGTCAAATTCACGTTCCAGCCTTTCCTGTACCACTTCCAGGTGTAAAAGCCCGAGAAACCCGCACCGAAAGCCAAAGCCCAGAGCTGCTGAGGAATCTTTCTCATATACCAGAGATGCGTCATTCAATTGAAGTTTTTCAAGACCTTCCGCCAATTCTGCATAATTATCGGCGGCAATTGGATAAAGTGAAGAAAAAACAACGGGTTTGGCAAGTTTGAATCCTGATTTGATGCTTTCGCATGGGGCATTGGCATGGGTAATGGTGTCTCCACAGCGGGTATCGCTGACCGTTTTTATGCCGGCAATGAGATATCCAACCTGACCCGCAGACAGTTGTGGCTGAGGCACCCGCTTAATCTGGAATATTCCGACTTCTTCAACCTTGTAGCGGGCATTGTTGAACATGAACATGATGGTGTCGCCGGTTCTAATGGTTCCCTGAAATACCCGAAAATGGACGATGGTACCGCGGTAGGCATCATAATGGCTGTCAAAAATGAGCGCCTCAAGTCGAACATCAGGATCGCCAACCGGAGGGGGCAACACGGTGACAACACCTTCCAGGACATCCTGGATACCGATGCCTTCCTTGGCCGATGCCAGAATAATCTTGTCCGGATCCAGACCGAGGTCGGATTCAATTTGATTTCTCACCCGTTCAATATCAGCCGAAGGCAGATCTATTTTGTTGATAATGGGAATGATCTCAAGATTGTGTTCCATAGCCAGGTAAAGGTTGGCGATGGTTTGGGCTTCCACCCCCTGACTGGCGTCCACCAGAAGCAGGGCACCTTCACAGGAAGCCAGAGCGCGTGATACTTCATAGGTAAAGTCAACATGCCCCGGAGTGTCAATCAGGTTTAAATGATAAGTATTGCCGTCTTTGGCGATATAGGGAAGACAGATGGTCTGGCTCTTAATAGTAATGCCGCGCTCCCGTTCAATGTCCATGGAATCCAGCATCTGATCCTTGAAATCCCGGTCGGACACCATATTTGTGGCCTGAATCAGACGGTCGGACAGGGTGGATTTGCCATGGTCAATGTGGGCGATTATACTGAAATTCCTGATAGAGCTGATGGTATTCTTTTGCAATTCGTATTCTCCCTGACTTTGTTCAGAAAAAAGTCAGTTGACACCTGTGTTCATTCAAGTTAATTAAGATAAGAGTATAAAAATATTGTTTCTTTTTAACAGATTCTCTTGAATGATGTCAACAACGGCCATGATTATAACATCGAAACTGCCCCGTTTTCTGGATGAAACCATTCGTATCATGCGTTCGGACCCTTGGCTACCATGAATCGACGAATATTAATTGTTGAAGACGATTTGCCTGTCCGCGATTCCATGTCGGAATTTGTCAAAATGACCGGCTTTGACTGCCAGGTGGCTTCCAGCGCGGAAGATGCCATTGAGATTCTTAAAAAAGCAGAATTTCAAGTAGTTATAACCGATATAATGATGCCTGGGATGGATGGGCTTGAGCTGACGGATATCATAAAAAAAGATTATGATATTGATGTTATTGTCATGACCGGTTATAGCGGTCAGTATTCCTACGAAGAAGCTATTGGGAAGGGCGCAAGCGATTTTGTCTTTAAACCCATAAGATTTCAGGAGCTGCTGCTTCGGATAAAAAGAGTGTTCAAGGAGCGGGAGCTCAGACAGGAACGCAACCGTATGATGGCGGATCTTCAGCAACTGGCCATCACCGACAGTCTGACGCAGCTCTATAATTCAAGACATTTTTTTGCTCAGTTGAAAATGGAGATTGAACGAGCCAACCGCTATAGTCATTCCTTGGCGCTATTGCTCCTTGATATCGATTTTTTCAAGAATTACAATGATACATACGGCCATCTGGAAGGCGACAAGGTTTTAAGCACCGTTGGTCAGATGATCAAAACCTGCCTGCGAACCATGGATACTGCTTACCGGTATGGGGGAGAAGAGTTCACTGCCATTTTGCCCTATACGGATGTTGATGAGGCGATAAGTGTGGCTGACAGGATACAATATGCACTTGAATGTATAGCATTTTATCCGTATGCGGACATATCCGTTCAGGTTACCTTGAGCATTGGTGTCACAGAATACTCTCCGGGAGAAGAACTGACAACGTTTGTCAACAGGTCCGACAAGGCCATGTATGCCGCAAAAGAAAGTGGTCGCAACAAGGTGTCCTTCCTTCCACCAACTGCAGCAAGTTGATTTTCAATGATTTATACCCTTACATGTTTAAATGAGTGCTGGAATACCTTCTCTGATCGTCAACGAGAGGATTATCTCTTTCAGATCCGTCATCTCTACTGCCTTGCAGGCTGGTGGTCGGAGTTCGGAGACACCATAGAGAAGCTTGCCCGAATCATTTCCGGTAGTCACTGCTTTGTGGTGGCGGTTCAGGAAACAGGAGTGATTCTGGGGATGGGGCGAGCCATAAGCGACAGAGCAAGCGATGCCTATATTCAGGACATAGTGGTCAGGCCAGAGGCGCGAAGGCTGGCAATCGCCTCCAGCATCATGAAAATCATCATGGATCGTCTGGAGCAGGATGGAATGACATGGATCGGTCTTATCGCCAAACAAGGCACACAGCCATTGTATCGCGGTCTGGGCTTTTCTGAAATACCCGGCGCCATGCCCATGCTGAGTAAAAAAATATTTAAGCGGACCCTGTGGTATTGAAACCATCAAGGAAAAAGTCTGATTTATGAAATTATTACCGCTAACACCAGTGGATTATCCTCTGCTGAAGCCTTTTTTTGAACACCAGCGGCACCGCCTGTGCGTCTATTCCCTGCCATCGCTTCTTTCCTGGATCAATGATGAATATCAGCCTTTTGGAGCAATTGATGGCGATACGCTGATTGTATCCGCAGAATTTAACCGTCAGAAGGAAAAACGTCACCTTATCCTGCCTATATCTCCTCAAAGACAATATTCGCCCGAAGCCCTGTACGCGCTTGCCCGGAAACTGGATTATAAATCCTACTGGTTTGTTACCGATACTTATCTTCAGCAGTATGAAATCAAGCGTGTGGAAGCCTTGTTCACGGTTCGGGAACAGGAGGAATACGACGACTATGTATATCGAACATCGGATCTGGCGGAGTTAAAAGGAAACAAGTATTCCAAAAAACGTAATCTTATCAACCAGTTTACCAAAGAGTATCTTGACAAGGGCCGGGTTAGTATGGCTCCAATAACGCCGGAACAAGCCCCGGAATGTATCCAGTTTCTGAATGAGTGGTGCGAAGAGCGCAAATGTGACTCCAATCTGAAGGAAGACTTGGCCTGTGAACGCCTGGCCGCCTTAAATACCTTACAGAATCTGGATGTTTTTTCATCACAGGGGCTGTTATTGCGTATAGATGGAAAGGTCAGCGCCTTTGGCATCGGGTCATATCTGACAGCCGCTATGGGCGTTTTGCACTTTGAAAAGGCATTTTCAAGGATAAAAGGTCTTTATCAGTATTTTGACAGTCAATGCGCCCGTCTTCTGTTTAATGGGTATGTTTTTATCAACAAGGAAAGCGACATGAATGTTCCTGGACTCGCCAAGGCCAAACAGTCCTATTATCCGGTGATGCGGGTAAAGTCTTATGAACTCGTCCTTAAAAAAACGCCAAGCTGAACTATCAAGACTGGATGGTCACTTTCAGCATGAGGTCTCCTTGCAGTCCTTCCGGCATCTGACGTCCCATTCCCTTGAGCCTGATGATTGACCCCTGTTTCATATTCGGCGGTACCTGTACGCGAATCGTCCGGTTATAAAATCCCCATGGAATGTTAACCATCTTGTTTGCACCCGAAAAAGCTTCCCAGGGAGTGACCTGAATCACGCCGTAGAGATGAGGTTCGCTTCCAGCCCCTGAAGTGCGAATAACCTGAAGCCTGGAGGTTTTTCTTTTTTCAGTTACTTTGCGCAGGTGCTTTGTGAAGCCGGAATCGGGAAGAATATGAAAGAACTTTAACAAGATCATTCCGGAAACGAAGCCACCTATATGCGCCCACCAGGCGATGCCTCCAGCGCCGCCATAACTGCCCGCAGCGCTCAGAAACTGGAGAAGAAACCATATCCCCAAATAAAAATAAGCCGGAATTTCTATAAAAAACGGAATCAGCAAGATGGGAATCAATGTCAGAATTCGAGATTTTGGGAAGAGCAGAAAATAGGCACCCATAACCCCGGCGATCGCGCCGCTGGCTCCTATGGTAGGAACATTGGAATTGAGGTTCAGCAGCAGATGGGACAGGCCGGATGTCAGTCCGCAGAGCAGATAAAACAGCAGGTACTGCAAGGATCCAAGGCGATCTTCGATATTGTCGCCAAAAATATACAGGGACCACATGTTCCCCAGAAGATGCCAGAAACCACCATGCAGAAACATGAAGGAGATCAGGGAAAAAAGCTGCTGTTCGATGCTGAAGTAGGAAGCGATATGGGGCACGGAATACCTGGCAGGCACCAAACCATAAATGTATATAAATCGATCTTCCTGCCCTCCCTGGGCCATCTGGATCAGGTAAACCAGAACATTCAGCCCGATTATGCCGGTGTTGACCACCGGGTAATTCTTTGAAGAAAGAGTGTCGCGAATAGGGATCATATATACAACGTTGACCGTTGACCGTTGACCGTCAACGGTCAATATTTGGTGAATTACCTGCTGTTATTGGATTCTCATACTTAGATCCACGGCCCTTGCCGAATGCGTCATGGCTCCGACCGAAATCAAATCAACGCCGGTTCGCGCCAGAGCGGTTAATTGCTTAAGGGTGATGCCGCCAGAGACTTCCACAATGGCTCGGTTCCGGATAGCGGAAACTGCCTCCCGAATATGGGCGATATCCATATTGTCGAGCATAATGACATCCACCTTGGATTTAAGTGCATCAAGGATGCCAGCAAGGTCCGAGACCTCGACTTCAATCTTGATAAGATGCGAAATATGTTCTCTGACTGCAGCGACCGCTTGCTGAATCCCGCCGCAGGCGGCTATGTGATTGTCCTTTATCAGAACGCCGTCAAAAAGTCCCATCCTGTGGTTATGGGCTCCGCCCATACGCACTGCATACTTTTCAAGAACCCGCCATCCCGGTGTTGTTTTTCGGGTATCTACAAGCTTGACCCGGCTGTTCTTGAGGGCTTTTACATAAGTCCGCACTTGGGTGGCGATGCCGGACAGGTGCTGTAAAAAATTAAGAGCAGGCCGCTCTGCGGTCAAAAGCGCTCTAAGCCTGCCTTCCAAAGACAGCACCGTTTCCCCGCAGGCGATTTCTGCCCCGTCTTCATAAGCTGATTGAAAGTGAATCTTTGGATCGAGCCGCTGGAAAACCATTTTGGCAATATCCAATCCGGCAAGAACTATATTTTCTTTAGCAACAATTATTCCTTGTCCCTGACTGTCGCAAGAAACCAGATAATCGGTGGTGATATCGCCTGCGCCTATATCTTCGGCGAGCGCCATATCAATTAATTGGTTAAGAAACTGTGTCATAGGAGCGCCTTTATCTTATTCAGATTGTTTTGCAGGTGCTGCTGTTTGTCGGACAGTGTAGCGTGTTTGCCCTTGACCTTTTCAATGATATCTACAGGTGCCTTGCTTAGGAAATCATCGTTATTCAATTTTTTGGAAACGCCATTCAGCTCGTCGTTCAGCTTCTCAATTTCCTTTTCAAGACGCTGTATTTCTTTGGTTAAATCAAGAATACCTTCCAGGGGGACATATATGATGGCGCCCTCGACAATGGCGGTTGCCGCCGACTTCGGCCTTTCTCCCAGCACGTCAACGGAGAGTCTCTCCAGCCTTGCCAGGTGAATGATGATATCTCCATGCTGGCGAATCGTGTCCGAGATTACAGAAAGGTCAGTTTGAATCAGAGCATTAAGCTTTAAGGACGGCGCAAGATTCATCTCACCACGGATATTTCTGACACCGGTAATTATGTTGATAATGATGGCCATTTGCTGCTCGGATTCAGGATTCACAAACTGGCCAAAGCCGGGGTCGCTGTCCTGTGGAAGCCTTGCATTCATAATGGAGCCCTGGGTTCCGGGCAGCTTATGCCAGATTTCTTCCGTCACAAAAGGGATGAACGGATGAAGACTGATCAGTGTGTTTTTGAGAACCCGCCACAGCACCGCCCGCGTCTGTTCCAGGATTGCATCTCCTTCTTTCCCGTACAAGGCTGGCTTGACGGCCTCAAGATACCAGTCGCAGAGTTCATGCCAGACAAACTGGTAGAGCAGACCCGCCGCATCATTGAAATGATAGGCCTCAAGCGCCTCTATAGCAGATTGGATCACGCTTTCGGACCGGGATAAAATCCATTGATTGGGAAGAGACAATGCTCCAGTTGGAATGGTTGTTGAATCCAGATTGACGTGCATCAAGGCAAAGCGGGACGCATTCCAGAGCTTGTTTATGAAGTGCCGGTATCCCTCAACCCGCTTTTCAGACATCTTGACATCCCTGCCCTGGGCGGCGAACGCCGCAAGGGTAAAACGAAAGGCATCTGTGCCATACTGATCCATTATGGTTAGCGGATCAATCACGTTGCCTTTGGACTTGCTCATTTTCTTGCCGGCTTCATCCCGAACCAGGGCGTGAACATATACATCCTTAAAGGGAACATCACCCATGAAATGGATACCCATCATCATCATTCGGGCAACCCAGAAAAAAAGAATATCAAAGCCGGTTACCAGAACAGAAGTGGGATAAAAAGTTTTCAACAACGGACTGTTTTCCGGCCAGCCCATTGTGGAAAACGGCCACAGTGCAGAGCTGAACCAGGTATCCAGAACGTCGGTTTCCTGAATCAACACCGAATGACCGCATGAAGCGCAGGTATCTGGCGGCATCAGGGATACGGTCATCTTTCCGCAGGCCTCACAGGTCCACGCCGGAATCTGATGTCCCCACCATATCTGCCTGGAAATGCACCAATCCCGGACATTGTTCAGCCATTCGTAATAATTTGCAGCCCAAACCTCAGGTATGATACGGGTTTGGCCATTTTGAACCGCCGCGATGGCTTTTTCAGCCAGCGGTTTTGCTTTAACAAACCACTGTCTGGATAAATTGGGTTCGACAACGGTTTTGCATCGATAGCAGTGGCCGACATTGTGGGGATAGGGTTCAATTCCAACCAGGAGTCCCTGCTCCTGAAGCTTCTGAACAACGGCCTCCCGGCATTTGAAACGGTCCATTCCTTCGAATATACCAGCGCCATCCGTCATGAGGCCATGATCGTCAATTACTTTGAGGCTGGGAAGGTTGTGCCGGTTTCCGATTTCAAAGTCATTCGGATCATGAGCTGGTGTCACTTTTAATGCGCCGGTTCCAAAGGACATTCCCACGAATGCATCCCGAATAATTGGGATACGGCGATCCGTAAGCGGCAGAAGGACAGTGTCGGAAGGCAGATTCTGATATCTTTCATCTTCTGGATGAACGGCTACAGCAGTGTCTCCGAAAAGGGTTTCCGGCCGGGTGGTGGCGATCACAATGCCACCGGAATTATCGGGAAAGGGATAACGTATCTGATAAAGATTTCCGGAAATCTCCTCATGCTCGACTTCAAGGTCAGACAGCGCTGTGTGGCAGCGATGGCACCAGTTGATGATGTAGTCACCCTGATAAATCAGCCCTTGGTGATAAAGCTCAACAAAAACCTTTCTGACAGATAGAGACAGTCCTTCATCCATCGTAAAACGTTCCCGCGCCCAGTCGCAGGATGCGCCTAGTCGCTTGAGTTGATGGATGATGGCGCTTCCGGACTCTTTACGCCATGCCCACACCGCATCAATAAAATTCTCCCGACCAAGTTGCTGCCGGCTTCGACCTTCGCTTGCAAGTTTTTTTTCCACCACATTTTGAGTAGCGATCCCAGCATGATCAGTGCCGGGCATCCAGAGAACATTGTGGCCTTTCAATCGGTGATACCGACAGAGGATATCCTGAAGCGTTACATTCAGCGCATGTCCCATGTGAAGAACACCGGTGACATTGGGAGGGGGAATAACAATCGAATAACCGGGACGGGAATCGCTTTCATTTGCAGCAAACAGTTGATGTTCTTCCCAGAAAGCATACCAGCGTTTTTCAACATTCTGAGGTTCGTATCCTTTATCAGGCTGATCCATAAGCATTACTTACTCCTAAGAAAAAATGAGTATTACGGGATTTTCATAAACAATCATCGTGCGATGTTTACAACACTGAGACTTTGCCATAAAAAAGAAAAGGGGATTCACGTTTGCTCCCCAATCCCGTAAGAACAACAGTAAAAAATGCCAAACTAATACTTGATTTTATCGGCAGACCGACCCGATGCCAGATAATCCAAAAGGATTTTTTTTAGATTTTCAATCTCTCGTGTAACCGTCGCTGTTACGACTTCATCCAAAATAAGTCCAATCCTTTCTGCAAAAAGATTTCGAATTACCCTCTCCATAACGGCTTCTATCTGGTACATGGGCTGAAACGCCACCATTTTTTCATAAATAGCGGCATCTTTTTCGGTTGGTTTGTTGAACTCTGAATAAATTCCGGGGAAATCCCGATGTGGCGCGTGGGAATCTTGAACTACTTCATCAATTAAATGCTGAAGGTCATCCAACCGGTATTCAGTATCGGGGGATATGTATCCGCCAGATAGTTTTGCTGCTCCCGTTTCGGAGAGTTCCGGCAGGTGGTCTGTCTTGTGTTCTGGTTTGTGATCTGGTTTGTAATCTGGTTTGTAATCTGGTTTGTAATCTGGTTTGTAATCTGGTTTGTAATCTGGTTTGTAATCTGGCTCTTCGAGAACATCGCAAAGATCAATAAAATCAGTTTTATCATTTGCTGAATCAGGAAACTTCATAAATTCCTGGATACCAGAACGATCATCCAGATCACAGAGTTCAATGATATCACCACCATCATCATCTGATGGGAGTATTTCATCTGTTAGAAGGATGACATCATTGTCGTCCGTGAGAAGATTCTCGCCGGATAAAAATGGCGTGGGTACCGAGTGTGACATGGTAGCTCCTTTGTTTGAATCAGAAAAAACCCAAAATAACCCTAATGGACAACAGCTCTCCGAGAGCATCATTACGGATGATCCAACAGGAAGAGTCGCTATCATAAGGACCGGCGTGTGTCAATATATTTGCCTTGAATTACAAGAGTAAATCGCCTCCCGATGTGCTGTGATTTTTTTGTATCATTCTTAATTTTCATCGAACGCTCTTGTGCCCGCTAATCTAAAATACTAAAATCGAAAGGATTCCCCCCTTTGAAAAAGGGGGGTTAGGGGGGATTTAGGAGGCTATCCACCTGAAAAATCCCC
>CAIMCT010000427.1 GCA_903839535.1 uncultured Desulfobacteraceae bacterium | reverse complement strand
GGATTACAATACCATTCCAACTGGCTCCAGAACTTGCAGCTATGCCGGTCATAGCGGTGCTGGGTCCCTGCGAGGGTGGAGAGTCTGACCACAAAATCCGTTAGAACCAGGAATGGGAACCCATCTGGCAGAGCTGCAGATCGTAAAACATCGACGCAGCAAAATAGCCACAGAGGGTGCTCTCATCGGTAGTGTCCTTCACAGCGGACTGCCCAAAAGTCTGACCATTGTCAGTGACGATGCCGGACAGTTTATCAGTGCTGACGCATGATTATCGAAAGCGAGCGGGCAAAACTGGGCTGCATGTTGTTTTCAGGAGCAGCAAAATCAACAGGGATATGAAGGGGGTAAAACCATAAATAAAATATCAATAAACAGTCATCCGCTTTTCAGCGGTTGGGCTGTGTGTTCAAAAACACAAAATTATGCCAGTTTACAGTATATCCACCTCATCGAATGGTGGTAGAGATTAGATGATGCCGTCGACGTATAGTGTGGGGTCTGGAATGCCGGCTTCTATGAATCCTTTTTGACGCAGAAGGCAACTGTCGCACTGGCCGCAGGCCAAGCCTTGGGGGGAAGGATCGTAGCAACTGTGGGTGATTGCGTAGTCCACGCCCAGTTCGATGCCTTTTGCGATGATCTGGGCTTTGTTGAGATGAAGCAGCGGGGTTCGAATGCAGACCCTGGTTTTGCCTTCTACCCCGATTTTCGTGGCCAAATTGGCCATGTGTTCAAAGGATGCGATGAATTCCGGTCGGCAGTCCGGATAACCGCTGAAATCAACGGCGTTAACCCCGATAAATATGTGCGAAGATTGTAAAACCTCTGCCCAGGCCAGGGCATAAGATAAGAAAATGGTATTTCGGGCCGGAACGTATGTGATTGGAATTTCAGATGTCATGGTCTTCATATTTCTGGATTTTGGCACATCCAAATCGTCTGTGAGGGCTGAGCCGCCTATAGCATGAAGATCAATACTGATTACCAGATGTTTTGCCACCTGAAAGCGTTCGGCGATTTTTTGGGCAGCCTTCAGCTCATGGACATGCCGCTGTCCGTAATCAAAACTGAGGCTGTATATCTCGAATCCTTCACTTTGGGCAATGGCGATCACCGTGGTGGAATCCAAGCCGCCACTTGAGAGAATCACTGCTTTTTCAGGGGTATTCATATCTTTCCTTATGTCTATTCTTCCCAATCACGCAACAGGCTACCCACATAAGGCGGGACGCTTTTGATCTCAAATACTTACGGGAGCAGCCAACCTACGTTGCCTATGCAGTGGCAATTCCGGCATTTGAGTGATGAGCCACTCAAAGAGGTTCGGAAAATCGGTTTCATAAAGTTGCTGAGCAGCCGTGGTTCCGTCAGGTCTTCTGATGACAAAATTATGGATCACGGTAAGCACCTTTAGCCTTCTTCCCGAGATTCCTCTTCCATTATGGTGCATCTGGGAGAGAAAACTGTTTCTGCCCTCAACGGCTGAGGAGGCTCGCTGAAACTTGGCAATCATCCATTCGCCCCAGGATTGCCACCGT
>CAIMCT010000426.1 GCA_903839535.1 uncultured Desulfobacteraceae bacterium | reverse complement strand
CTGGAGGGAATCGCTATGCCATATACCATGGAACAGTTTAGGAAGGACTATGTGAAGGCACATCTACCAGAACTGAATCCCGATGAAGTGTTGTCGATGTTCACGCCGGAGGATAGGCTGAAGGGCCTTGCGCCAAAGGACAGGTTGAAGGGCCTTGCGCCGGAAGACAGACTGGAGGGCCTTGCGCCGGAGGACAGGCTGAAGGGCCTCGCGCCAAAGGACAGGCTGGAGGGCCTTGCACCGGAGGAAATAGAGGCTTATCTGAAAAAGCTAAAGATGAAAACGGTACACTGAAAACTGCCGGATGACAGTTGCTGAAGCTTCATGGCATGAAAAGCGACAAATTGCCTGGATCTGGCGGTACTGATGAAAACGGATCGGGTGGTTCCAGTGGTTATTTTTTTGCGGCCAGGAACCCATCGAAGCGATTTGATATTGGGTGCTGACGCTTGCGCATATCTCGAATTTAGATATGTAGCCTGTAATCTTGCCAGACTGCCGGCAAAACGGTATTACGAGAGTTCCAATATTGTAGCGCGATTGAATTTACCCAACATGGCCTATTCCCCAGAGGATCGGCTGGAGATGTATTGGGCGGCACAGACGGGAGTGAACCGGCTTGAGGATAGTCTGGAAAAGCAGAGGAAGTATGCAGACTTTATCGATTTTTATGCGGATTTGAGCGAAGATGAAGTAGTTTGCTATCGCATGCGCTATTTTTCAGAGAAAGAAGAAAATTTTATGGGATTTATGAATGTACTGAGAGAAGAGGGGCGGCAGGAAGGTATTCACCAGACGTTGATAGAATATCTGGGTGTATTTCCGGATATCAAGTTTGGCTTTGAAGGTCTTACAATTCTTCCCCAATTGATGGCGGTAAAAGATATCCAGCAGTTGAAACAACTGATTCAGGTGATCAAACTGGCCAAAACTCCGAATGATGTATTGAGCATATTGGATAAAAAACCGATTGTTGTTTAAATCGGATGTGTGATGAGACTCTGGCGACTTTGTAAACTTGTGGAGATCGCGCACACAAAACAGGATGATGATCATGATCCGACAAACCCTGCAATTACTGCAACCCAGATGGTGGTCATCATGGCGTTGGCCGGGTTTGTGCTGGTTGCCATAGTGGCCCGCTTTGCGTTTCCGGCGGCTACCCACATAAACCGGGACACTTTCGATGCGGCTCATCACTCAAATTCTGAAATGACCCTGCCCAGGCAATGCAGGTGGCTGCTCCCATAAGTACCTGAAAGTAAAACTGTCCCACCTTATGTGGATAGCCTTTCCGGCAGTCGGCAGCTTCTGGATCATTCGCTAATCGCCGATTACGCTGCGCTCATTTCTATGGATCAAATTCTGGATTTATCTGTTGCCGCTGCTCATTCTCTCCGAAACACTCATCTTCGCCACCAATCGGACGGTACGGGCCGCGCGTGGTACATGGGCCTTCCTGGCGGCTCCGTGAACCTCGGCGTTAAGCCGCACGCGTACTATGTGTGGCCCGTCCGTGGCGGACAATCATGATTATTTGATTCTTCGATGATTCGAGTGCTTCGATTCTTTAGAGGGGGTGCAAAGGAGACTTCCCCCTGCCGGCAAAAGCAATTTTTTTTGAGGTATTTACATGGTGTATTCCGAAAAACTTGTAAAACGTTACCGTGAATTGCATCAGGAATCGCCCGATTGCCTTCTGCTGATGTAGGTTGGCGCCTTCATGCAAGTGATGGATGATGAGGACACCCGCTCGGTGGCAACGGTCACCGATCTGAAACTGCAATGCAGTACGTCGTGTTCTTTGGCAACACGACTCTAAAGAGAGGGAACCACCACATTACGAAACGAAGTATCAACATGGCCAGTCTTAGATTTTGGCCAGGATGAACAGGATAAAGGGAAAAAAGAATCGAAAGCATTCTTTTTATCCTGGCCGAAACCCCAAATGATGTATTGAATATATTGGAGAAAACTTTGGTTGTTGTTTAAATCGGATTGTGATAGTCTCTTTCCACTTTATAAATTTGTGGATATTGCATAAGCAAAACAGGAGGATGATCATGACCAGAATCAAGACTGGAATAATTTGGGTTGTAAATTGTCTTTTGATATCCGGATTTGTGTCGCCTGCCTTGGCGCTGGACGGCTTCACCCAGTCTGATCGCGAGCGGCTGGTGCGTGTGGAGGCAATCCAGACAACCTTTATGCAGCAGATGGACAAGCGATTAGAGCAGGTGGACAAGCGAATCGAGCTGGTGGACAAACGATTTGAACAGGTGGACAAACGATTTGAGGAGTTACGCTCCGACATGAACGCCCGTTTCGAGATGCAGCGTGCAGATATAAACGCCCGTTTCGAGCAGATGGACAAGCGATTTGAGCAGATGGACAAACGATTTGAGGAGTTACGATCCGACATGAACGCCCGTTTCGAGCAGGTGGACAAGCGATTTGGGCAGACAGCCGATATGTTTTATGCACTTGCCGCCATTTTTACCACCCTGTTTGCGGCTGTATTTGGTTTTGCGTGGTGGGACAGGCGCAGTATCCTGATAACAGCCAGGGCGGAGGTTGAAGCAAGCACACAGGGTGCCACGCATAGATCTGAGCGGCTGATTGAAGTATTGCGAAGCTTCGCCGAGAATGTCCCTGATCTGAAGGTGCTGATGCGCCAGGCAAACTTGCTGTGAAATATGGCGAATCCATGAAAATGTATTATCGCAGGTTATAGATAATGCTCGTAGCCGGTTCTCGCTTCTGGGATCGCCGCACCCCAATGCGGCAATTATGACGACGCTCTTGTGGCGGCTAGAAGCAAAGTGGGCCGATCTTTTGGCCGATTTGCTTCCCCATGCGGTGCTCATGGAAGAACTATTCTGCGTGGTTTATAAATGAATACAAGAGCCGCACTGGGGTGCGGCGATCCCAGGGAGTATCGGGGTATTCCTTGTTGGAAATCACATTACATCAAACACCCGAAATCCCTGGTTGCCGAAGCAGTAGATAACGTGCAAGCTGATTCTGGCTTCGGTATACTGGGCCCTCAGCCCGGTTGCATATCCCCGTATCTGTTCTGTATCTGCTTCCTGAAGAGTAAATTTATCGACAGTAGTCTTCATTTTGGTAAGATCGGCATTGGAATAATACTTGAACTCTATAACCCAGCGCCGGCCTGCAAACTTTTCATGAAATTTTCCTATAAACTCCAGATCGCTTTTGCCTTGGGGATAGGAGTTTTCTACCGTAAACGCCAGCCAGGATGACAGATACCGGCTGCATAGCTCGTAAAATGTGGTGCGGTAGAAATTCTCGTTCACCTGCTGAAATATGGCTTCCGGCAACTGAGACACATACTCCCGCCAGTATCCGGCGAACAGGCTTTCGATATCCGGCTGCATGATAAACGTCTCCATGATTTTGGTATATCGGGTGGAGACATCTATTTGATGCAACTCGTTAAAATACTCGACAAATATCTGACGCATGTTAAGATTTGGCAGTTTCAT
>CAIMCT010000425.1 GCA_903839535.1 uncultured Desulfobacteraceae bacterium | reverse complement strand
GGATGAAGCTTAACGCAGATATTGGACTTTCTACTCTGCCATCAGTTATTATCAATTAACACGGTGCTTATCAAGATTTGTTTTTTCTGCATGCTTTGGAACCATCATCACTTCTTGACTTTTGTCTGTTCGAGCTATAAATAAAAACATAATGAAATTATTGGAAAGTTAAGATACCGGGTGGACAAACCCCGCCACATTAAAGAACAGTGAATCATTATGAATTTCAGAACAACATTCAACGATATATGTATGGGACCAAGCGCTGAGCTGGTCTTGTTTGCCGGCCCATGTGTAATCGAAGACCACAAAACCACGTTATCCATTGCTCGTTTTCTGAAACAGATGACCAGTGAACTGGGAATACCTTTTGTTTTTAAAGCATCTTACGATAAGGCGAATCGGACATCTCTGCAATCCTACCGTGGTCCTGGAATGCGTGCAGGCCTTGAAATCCTGTCCAGCATCAAAAATGAATTGTCCATTCCCATCCTGTCGGATGTTCATACGCGATCGGAAGTGGAATCCGCAGCTCAGGTTCTGGATATCATCCAAATACCCGCTTTTTTATGCAGACAGACCGATCTGATTCTGGAAGTTGCTCGAACCGGAAAACCGGTTAACATCAAAAAAGGCCAGTTTCTGTCTCCCTGGGATATGTTCCAGGTTACTGAGAAAATCACATCTACTGGAAATCGCCAGATTTTATTGACAGAACGCGGAAGCATGTTCGGATATTCAAATCTTGTCGTGGATTTTCGAAGCATTAAAATTATGCAGGATACAGGCTTTCCGGTCATATTTGATGCCACGCACAGCGTTCAACTGCCAGGCGGCTCCGGCAAAAGCTCCGGTGGTCAAAGAGAATTTGCGCCCCTTCTGGCAAAAGCCGCCGTTGCTGCAGGCGCCGACGGCATTTTTATCGAAGTGCACCCGGATCCGGACCACGCAAAATGTGATGGCCCCAATTCCTTACCCCTGACGAGCCTCCATGACCTGATTTCCAGGCTTAAAGCGATTCGCAGGCTGGTAATCGAAGTTGACTCATCGGGCGAAACTGCTTATGGAACATCAGATTGTGATAGATAAGTTCAAAAAAATAAAACTGTTGTTGCTGGATGTCGACGGTGTTCTGACGGATGGCAGTATCATTTATGATGATGCCGGTTCACAGATCAAAGTGTTCAATGTCAAGGACGGCCTGGGTATCCGCTTGTTAATGCTTTCTGGCGTTCAGGTAGGAATCGCCACAGGAAGGCGTTCCAAAGCCCTTCTTCATCGATGTGAAAATCTGGGAATTTCACTGATTCTGGATGGACTTTCAACGAAAACAGATGTTCTGAACATTATTTATCAGCAGATAGGTATTTTGGCGGATGAAATTGCTTTTGTCGGCGATGATCTCATGGATCTGCCGCTAATGAAAAAATCCGGCATCTCTATCGCTGTTGCCGATGCTCACGAACTGATCCGCTTACATGCCGATATGGTTACATGTACACCCGGCGGAAAAGGTGCGGTGAGGGAGATATGTGAGACGATTTTAAAGGCCAGAAACCAGTGGGATAATGTTATCAATCGGTTTATGTTTTGTTAAAGATAAATGATGACGGATTACGGCGCTTCCAAATGATCACATTTCATCGCTTGATCAGCTCACGAAGGAAGATAACGATCGCCTTGAGCGTTTTCAGTTTGATCTCCACTGGAATCATTGCGGGGGTTTTTATAAAGAACCGCTATTTAAGTCAATATCCTGTAAAATTGATTACTTCGATCCATCAAAATGCCAGTCTGGCTATTGGCAACGTCCATCAGGTATCCACTCGGGAAGGGATCAAGGAATGGATTTTGGATGCCAGGTCCGCCCATGTTGTTGACGAAAGCAAACAATTGATGTTAGAAGACGTTACTGTCGTTTATTTTTTAAAGAACGGCGAAGAGGTTCGTTTAACTGCAAGCCGAGGAATTCTGAAAACCGAAACCAATGACATTGAAGTCACCGGGCAGGTTATATTAACCTATTCAAATTTCACATTAGAAACCGAACAAATGAATTATGATCACAATCGTCGGGCTCTCTTTTCAGCAACACCCGTAAAAATCATGGGAGATGCCGCCAGTTTAACTGCGGATTCCATGAAATATGACTTAACAGCCAACCAGACCTGGTTTCAACGAAATGTTGAGGTATTGTTGCGTGAAAATCCCATATAATCTGATAAATCGTGGCCAATGGCACTTGGTTTTTCTGAAAGTCATGATGTTGTTCCTGGCGATGTCGATACTGGGCCAGAATGTATCCGCATTTGATAAAGGCAATGAAAATAGCAATATCCAGATCAAAGCAGACAATCTTGTGGCTTATAATGAAGCCAGTTATGCGGAATTTACCGGCAATGTAAGCGCTTCACAGGGGACAATCCTTATCACATCAGACAAACTCAAAATATATTACACTAAAGCTCTTGAGAACAAGGGGAAGAAAGATACCGGTGAAGAATCCATAAAAAAAGTGGTGGTTTCGGGAAATGTGGTGATTCGATCTGAAAACCGTACAGCCCATACCAGCATGGCCGAATATACCCCCGCCTCGAAGGTAATCGTCCTTAGCGGAGCTGGTTCCAAAGTAACCAGCGGCAACAACTTTGTATCCGGCGAAAAAATTACTTTTTATGTGAATGAGGACCGAGTTATCGTTGAACGCGGCAAAGAAAAACAGGTAGAGGCGGTTTTTTATTCCGGCGAACTTGAAAAAAAAACTGACTAATTTCACTTGAAGTCATCCGGACTATGGCCGTATTGTCACTGAAGAATTTGGTTAAGACCTTTGATGGGAAACGGGTTGTCAATTCCGTCAGCATGAATATCGCCAGCAGTCAGGTGGTGGGATTGCTGGGACCGAACGGGGCTGGCAAGACAACGACATTCTACATGGCTGTCGGAATGCTCAAACCCGATTCAGGTCGTATCTTTCTTGATGAAGAAGATGTAACGGGTTTTCCCATTCATATTCGGGCGCGCAAAGGAATTGGGTATCTTCCTCAGGAGACATCCATATTCCGAAAACTTACGGTGTGGGAAAATATGATGGCGATTTTGGAACACCAGCCAATTTCCATTTCCGAACAGAAATCCAGGGCTGAAAGGCTTTTGGATGAATTGGGGATAAGGCATCTGTCGCAGCAGAAAGCCGTGTTACTTTCCGGAGGAGAAAAACGGCGGCTTGAAATTTCTCGAGCGCTTTCAACCAATCCATCTTTCATTTTACTGGATGAACCTTTTGCAGGCATCGACCCGCTTGCAGTTATAGACATCAAGGCCATCATCGAACATTTGAAAGAACTCGGCATTGGTGTTCTTATCTCTGATCACAATGTCCGCGAGACGCTGGGCGTCTGTGATGAAGCTTTCATTTTAAGCAGTGGAGAAATTATTGAAGCAGGAACTCCCCAGCAGATTGCATCCAGTGAAATCTGTCGCCGCATTTACCTGGGGAATGAATTTACACTTTAACCCATAACCAGATACCAGATGGCTATTGAATTACGACAACAACTGAAATTGTCTCAGCAACTGATCATGACGCCTCAGTTGCAACTGGCCATTAAACTCCTGCAACTGTCGCGGCTGGAGCTTTTAGAGACCATTCATCAGGAGCTTCAGGAAAACCCGGCTCTTGAGGAGACCCTGGAAGACGGTGCAACGGATCAGACAGAAGAAGCTCCTGAAATAATCCCTCCGGACATTGGCTCAATATCGGGTGAGATTTCAGACCATAAAACAGTTGATGATACAGATTGGAGCAGTCTGATCAATGAATACAGCTCATCGGGAAGAGTCACATCTGAAACCGAAAAAAAAGACGCCCCCAATTACGAGTCTTTTATCGCCCAGAAAGAATCTCTGCAGGACCATCTTTTCTGGCAATTGCTGATGACATTTCCGAATCCAGAGGAGGAAAACCTTGCCAGCTTGATCATAGGCAATCTAAACGCAGACGGCTATCTTGAACTGAGCATTGATGAACTCATCCGGACAAGTCAATCCTCTTCCGAAAAAGCCATTGAGGTTTTACAGATGTTGCAGACATTTGATCCTGTCGGCGTGTGTTCTCGTGATCTCAGAGAATGCTTGTTGATTCAGGCGCGGCATCTCAACCTGGAAGGAACCTCGGTTGTTGAGATTATTTCAAACCATCTTCACCATCTGGAAAGAAAAAACTATAAAGCCATCAGCAAGGCGCTGAAACTCTCAATTGAAGACATCGTCTCGGCCGTTGACATTATCAAGGGTCTGGAGCCCAGACCTGGACGTTTGTTCAGCTCCGAGTTCCCCCAATACATCACTCCGGACATTTATGTTTACAAGGATGATGATGATTTCGTGGTTGTGCTTAACGATGATGGAATGCCAAAACTCAAGGTGAATTCTTTTTATAAGGATGCCATAAGGCAGAAAAAAGACGTATCAGATCAGACCCGTGATTATGTTCAGGAAAAAATGCGATCAGCCACCTGGCTCATTCGCAGCATTCATCAGCGTCAGAAGACGATTTATAAGGTCATGGAAAGCATTTTGCGGTATCAGCAGGAATTTTTCGAGAAAGGAATATCACATCTCAAACCCATGGTGCTCAGGGACATCGCCGAGGATATCGGCATGCATGAATCCACCATCAGCAGGGTTACCACCAATAAATATGCACACACCCCACAGGGTATTTTTGAGTTGAAATTTTTCTTTAACAGTTCTATTAACCGAATGCATGGTGAAGCGATCGCCTCTGCCAGTGTGCTGAATCAGATCAAGCACATCATTGACGATGAAGACCATAAAAAACCGTACAGCGATCAGCAGCTTTCGGACATGTTAGAAACCGCCAATATCAAAGTAGCGCGAAGGACAGTGGCCAAATATAGGGAAATGCTGAAAGTTTTGCCTTCCAGCAGGCGCAAGCAATTTTGATCCAGCCTTCGTCGAATAGAGAACAGGAAAAGGAGATTTTTTCATGCAAACATCTGTAACTTTTAAGAATATCGATCCATCAGACAACTTGTCTCAATATGTCAGCCATAAACTGGATCGATTTGACAAGTTTCTGGACAATCCTGCTGAAGCCAACGTTGTGTTGTCTGTTGAAAAATTCAGACACATTGCGGAAATCAATATTGTTGGCGACAGACTCAATATCTATGGTAAGGAAGAAACCGTTGACATGTATTCCGCCATTGATATGGTATTGGACAAACTTGAAAAACAGATCAAAAAGAATAAGGATAAGACCCGGGAAAGAAGAACTGGCTCCAAGGCCAGGATGAAACCTTCCGACGATGAGAATATGCTCCCTGTTGACACCGAAGAACGTGGCCAGGTGATAGTGGAAAATATCGAGTATAAACCCATGGACATAGAAGAAGCCATTATGCAGATGGATCTTCTGGAAGATCATTTTTTTGTATTCACAAATGCCAGGTCTGAACGTGTTAATGTCCTGTATCGGCGCAAGGATGGGGACTACGGGTTAATCCAGCCCAGCAATTAATCCAGTTTCGGCCGGTTGTCTGTCTATAGCGGTTTTTCAATCCCAACCGGCCGTTTTTCACGGAATCCACTGGACCATGAAAATTCTAGAAGTGTTACATCGAGATGCAATTCTCACCAATTTAAGCTCCCGTGATAAAAAGGGGCTTATTGAAGAGCTGGCCGCTCCGGTTGCCCGGATTATCGGCATGGGCTGCCCGGAGCTGGTTCATGTTCTGATGGAGCGAGAACGTTTGGGAAGCACTGGCATCGGAATGGGGATTGGTATTCCTCATGGGAAACTCAAATCCATAGACGGCCTGGTAATGGGTTTTGGATTAAGCAGAAAAGGCGTTGACTATGATACGCTGGATGGTCGGCCAGCCCATTTATTTTTCATGCTGATAACGCCTGAAAATTCACAGGGTCTCCATCTGAAAGCGCTGGCAAGAATTGCCAGAATGCTGAAAAATGAACTATTCAAAGAAAAACTTCTTCGGGCACAGACCGCTGACGACATTATTTCCATTATTCAGGCGGAAGATGAAGATTTCTAAAAAAGCCACTTGTGAAAACGTATAATATCATCATCATCACCGGGTATTCAGGCTCTGGAAAAAGCACTGCCATCGCAGCTCTCGAAGACGCAGGATACTACTGTGTTGACAACATGCCGGTCGCCCTCCTGCCAAAATTTCTGGAACTTCCCATCGAACGTGATTTCAAGATGGCCGGCTTGGCCTTTGTCATGGATGTTCGCGAAAAAGGCTTTCTGGTCAGTCACGCTGAAATATTAGAATCCCTGAGATTCCAGGGCTATGTGTTCAAGATTCTTTTTCTTGAGGCCGATGAAGACATTCTGATTCATCGATACAGCCAGACAAGGAGGCATCACCCACTTTCACGCGAAAAAAACCTGACAGATAGCATCAGAATGGAGAAAAAACAATTGAAGGATCTGCGAACCGCTGCGGATCTGATTATCAACACCTCTTACTGCAATGTTCATGAACTCAAATCCATGATTCAGAACATTGCCAGGAAAAGCGGGGTTTTGTCTTCCATCCATATTACGGTTTTGTCTTTTGGCTTTAAATTCGGCATACCCAGGGATGCAGATCTGGTCATGGATGTGCGATTTATTTCCAATCCTTTTTTCGTGCCGGAGTTGAAACCTCTGGATGGAACTTCACACAGCGTTAAATCATATATCTTGGACAATGTCGAATGTCAGGAATTCATGAGACGGTATCTTGATCTGCTGATATATCTTATCCCCTTGTATGAAAATGAAGGCAAAGCGTATCTGACCCTTGCGGTGGGATGTACGGGAGGAAGACACCGATCTGTGGCCGTAGCCGAAGCCATTGCTCAGCACTTGGGGACTCAGTATCCGTCGAAACACATTGAGATTCATCACAGGGATATTTCACTGACATAAATGGAAAGTTTAATAATATCAATATGTTCTGCATCTTCTTTTAGCGGAACATTATCCATCATCCGTCCACTGGACCCCTTGGATAACCCCAAAAGTTACCGGTTTATCGGGTCCATTATGGCCTTTAGACAGGAGTGTGCATGATAGGGATTGTTATTGTAACCCATTGCCGCCTTGGCGATGCCTTAATCGAAGCTGCAGTATTCATCCTTGGCAGCCGACCGGAACAACTGGAGTCCATTTCCATTGATTTAAACGAAGAGGCTGAAAAACTTCGCGGAAAAATTGCCGCCGGTATTAAAAAAGTGGACCAGAAAGTCGGTGTTCTGATTCTTACGGATATGTTTGGTGGAACACCATCCAATATCAGCTATTCCTTTCTGGAAGAAGGACGTATCGAAGTGCTTTCCGGAGTTAATTTGCCTGTGTTGATCAAGGCGCTTCACCTCCGAAAAGACACTGAACTCAGCAAACTGGCGGTTACCCTTGAAGCCTCGGGAAAAAAGAGTATTTCACTGGCAAGCAGCATATTGAAAGGAAACAAGCGGGGGGAATCATCGTAAAAATACAACGTTAACCGTTAAAGCTCTTGTAGCCGCCACATGAGCGTCGGCTGGTCAACGGCCAATGTTTGGTTGCTTAATGAAAATTTATATTCTGATAATCTTTTAAAGGGGGTTTTTTATGAGCATCAAGATAGGGATAAATGGTTTTGGACGAATTGGAAGACTGGTTTTCAGAGCGGCGATGAGCCGTTCCGATGTTGAAGTTGTTGCCATCAATGATCTTACCGATGCCGCAACCATGGCGCATCTTCTGGCTTATGACTCGGTTCATGGCAAGCTGCCAGTGGCTGTTACCGGCAAAGACGGAGCCATTGAAGTCGGTGGAAAGACAGTTGCCGTTACCAGCATCAAAGATCCTGCCAACCTGGAATGGAAGGACCTGGGTGTTGATATTGTAGCAGAATGCACAGGACTTTTTACGGACAAGGAAAGTACGTCCAAACACCTTGCAGCCGGAGCGAAAAAAGTCATAATTTCCGCACCTGCGAAAAATCCGGACATCACCATTGTTCTTGGCGTTAATGGCAACAGTTACGATCCCCGTAAACACCATATTATCTCAAATGCTTCCTGTACAACCAACTGCCTGGCTCCAGTAGCCAAGGTGCTGCTGGAAAGCTTCGGCATCCGCTGCGGTTTGATGACAACCATCCATTCTTATACCGGTGATCAGCGTCTGCTTGATTTCCCCCACAAAGATCTGCGAAGAGCCAGAGCAGCAGCTCTGTCCATGATTCCCACCACTACAGGCGCCGCCAAGGCTGTTTCTCTGGTGCTGCCGGAATTGGCCGGCAAATTGAATGGACTTGCAATTCGGGTTCCGACCCCCAACGTCTCCATCGTGGATTTTGTCGCAACCATAGAAAAATCCGGCGTTACTGTAGCAGATGTCAATGGGGCGCTTAAGGAAGCTGCACAGGGATCTCTTTCCGGAATTCTATCTTACTGCGATCTTCCGCTGGTATCCTCCGATTTCAATGGATCGGCATATTCATCCATAGTGGACGCAATCTCGACATTTGTCGTTCAAGACATGGTCAAAGTCATGTCCTGGTACGACAATGAAACCGGATATTCCACTCGAATGGTTGACCTTGCCGCCATGATAGGAGCTCAACTCTGATGAATCCGACTCTTCGCAAGCCTCTTATTGCAGGCAACTGGAAAATGTACAAAACCGTGTGCGAGGCTGTTGAAACCGCCAGGGAGTTGGTTCTGTTTACTTCTGCAGTGAATGTTGATGTGATGATCGCCCCTCCGTTCACAGCGCTGGCATCGGTTGCCGAAGTCGTCAAAGGTACATCTGTTGCTCTGGGCGCGCAGAACCTTTTCTGGAAAAACGAAGGCGCTTATACCGGTGAAATATCGCCGTTAATGCTTTCAGATATAGGCTGCCAATATGCAATCATTGGACATTCCGAACGACGGCAGTATTTTGGAGATACCGATGAATTGGTAAATGCCAAAATCCGGGCGGCGCTTGAGCATAAACTGATTCCTGTTTTTTGCGTGGGAGAAACCGAAACACAGCGAGAAGCCAAGGAAACGTTTTCTGTTCTTGACAAACAGGTCACAAAGGGTTTAGAAGGCTTTTCGTCTGAAGTGCTAACCAGTGTTCTCGTCATTGCCTACGAGCCTGTGTGGGCGATTGGCACGGGCAAAACCGCAACAACAGATCAGGTTCAGGAGGTTCATGCATTTCTGAGATCGCTGGTTGAAAAACGTTTCGATAATCTGCTTGCCAAAACAGTAAAAATTTTGTATGGTGGCAGCGTCAAACCTGATAATGTTACGGAAATCATGAATATGCCGGATGTTGACGGTGCGCTGGTCGGTGGCGCCAGTCTTACAGCGAAAGTATTCAACAGCATCATCAATTTTCATCATTAACCCCAAAAATACGGTAGCTCATGTCCGTTTTATTGATTTTTATTCACGTTATTGTATGTATTGCGCTCATCATGATCGTTTTGCTCCAGACCGGCAAAGGTGGTGATATGGGCGCGGCTTTCGGTGGCGGATCCAGCCAGTCCCTTTTTGGGAGTACGGGCGCTTCAACGTTTTTAAGCAAAGCGACGACTGTAGCTGCAGTCGTTTTCATGATTACATCGCTCGCGTTAGCATACATGTCCAGCAATCAAACTGGTAAATCCATCATGACTGACACGCAGGCACCGGTGTCCGCTCCCGCGACTTCGGAAACCAAACCAGACGAAGCACAGAACACGCCCAAGACAGCAGCGCCTTCTCAGCAGCAACCGGAAAGCGCTCCAAAAAAATGATTGCCTCAAGGCTGTTTTCGCTTCCGATGTTTTTTTATCTTTGCTGAAACAGTCTTGTTCCATGCCGAAGTGGTGGAATTGGTAGACACACTATCTTGAGGGGGTAGCGCGTTACACGCGTGCCGGTTCAAATCCGGCCTTCGGCACCATAATATTAACTGACGCAATCTGCGCGTTCCGCCGTTTCCCGAGACACTATAGTGTGGGAAACGGCGGAATGGTTGTGATGCAGATAATTCGAGACTTTTAGTAGCGAAGTTTATAGTATATCAGTGTAGCATTGTCAGTGAGTAATAGGTGAGGTGATTCACCAACAAGAGGTAAATTTAAATTTAATGGCTGGTTGGTCCAACTTAAATCAGAGGGGGGGGGTATCCAATGAAAAACAAGCGATTAATCGTGTTATTTGCTGTTCTTGTTTTAGGCTTCAATACGTTTTGTTATGCAGAAGGGCAAGGGATACACCAAAGGGTTATGGATGCGCATGATCGGATTGATAGAGGGATTCATTCTGGCTCTCTGACAAGAGAAGAAGCCCATAGTCTGAAGAATCAACTGAACAGTATACGCGATGATGAGGCGCGGATGAAAGCGGACGGAAGACTCACTCACCACGAGAGAGAGCGTCTTGAGAAGGAATTAGACCGGTTGGAAAGACATATTTCCCGTGCCAAACGGAATGATAACAGAAGGTATTAGTGTCTAAACGTAAATCCTTAACCTGATGATAGCGATACTACTATTTGCCATTTTTTAAAACTGCGATTTTGGTAGAGCAAGTATCTTGCTGTTGATCAAGAGTGCGTTATGTAGTGATATGGTATTATCTTGAATTGATTAGGACGTGAACCGGGTACGTTACCATAAGATAATTGGCATCCTTCACATTACCCCAAGAGTAGTTGACACTTTTTTTGAAGTGATTCCCTGAAAATATAGAAGGTGATCAGGAAGTGTCAGCAAGAAAGTGAAGGATGCCATATAATTGATTAAGCTATTTGCATCCTTCATATTACTCCAGAGGATGACTTTTTTGTGTTGATTTTTCCTGAATTTACTTTCCCTGTATATTTTCCGGGCTGCTTCTCCCATCTTGAACTTGTTCTGCAGCAACAATTCTATCTCGTATTCTGTCAGCATTCTCGGTTTTAAGAAAACATAGCGTTGATTCGGATAATTTGCCGGTTTCCGGCCTTTGGCTCGGTGCTGGACGCTGCCTTCAGCCTATCTCACGCGGTTTTGGACTCTAATATGCTAACCACAAAATCCGGTAGAATCATGTTTATCTCACCATCCAAAGGCGATTCCCCCTTTTCTCTTGCCATTATCAAAGCATATATGGTATCAAATTGAGCAGTTTAGGTGCTTCAAATTACTGAGGCAGATTCATATTCACAATATCAATAAGGAGAGCAATATGAGATTACAAAAGTTCTGGGTATGGGTATCCGTCGCTGTCATGTTTCTTGGCGCAGGCGTTGTAAATGCTGGTACGCTGGATGATGTCAAAGCCAAGGGTTTTGTCCAGGTTGGTGTCAACGGCCAGTTGGCCGGATTTGGCATTCCCGATGAAAAAGGGGAATGGAAAGGGTTGGACGTGGATACCGGACGGGCTGTCGCCGCGGCGGTACTGGGAGACATCAAAAAAATCAAGTTTGTTCCTCTTACCGCTGTTCAGCGCTTTACCGCGCTTCAATCCGGTGAAGTGGATGTTCTGTGCCGCAATGCCACCATGACGCTAAGCCGCGACACATCCCTGGGACTTGATTTCGCCCAGGTTAATTATTATGACGGACAGGGCTTTCTGGTTCCTAAAAAGATGAACATCAAAAGCGCCAAAGAGCTTGATGGTGCAACGGTCTGCGTTCTTCCTGGAACAACAACCGAACAGAATGTTGCAGATTATTTCCGATCAAAAAACATGAAAATGAAACCCGTTGTCATTGAAAACAACGCCGAACTGAATAAGGCTTTCTTTGCCGGCCGTTGCGACTGTCTTACATCCGATGCTTCACAACTGGCTGGTGCCAGGTCAGTAGCGCCGAATCCGGCGGATTATATCATTTTACCGGAAATCATTTCGAAAGAGCCTCTGGCTCCGGCGGTTCGTCATGGAGACAACCAGTGGAAGGATGTTGTAAATTACGCAGTTCTGGCCATGATTGAAGCCGAGGAACTGGGCATTACTTCAAAAAATGTGGATGAAATGCTCAAAAGCACAAATCCTTCTACCCAGCGGTTTTTGGGAGTTGTTCCTGGAAATGGAAAAGCTCTGGGGCTGGAAGAAAATTTCGCCTATAATATTGTCAAACAGGTTGGCAATTATGCAGAGGTGTTTGAACGCAATGTCGGCCCCAAGACACCATTGGCTCTGGAACGCGGTTTGAATGCTCTTTGGATTAATGGCGGGTTGATGTATTCACCACCGTTCAAATAGGCGAAAAAACCTTACCGTCATCCGTATGTGCAGGGCGACATCCCTGCACATACAGAAAAATATTGTACGGAGTTTTTTCCGGAAAAAGATACTGGAAGCGCAGGTACCTGCTTACTGATTGCAGGACGACCACAATTCTGGAAATTTTTATTGACTGGCGACTGACTACTTTTTTAACCACTTGGACAACTCCTTGACATCAACAAAAGAATCTGAGAATTCTATCCCTTTTTGGCATGACCCTGCCAAGAGAGCTATTGTGTATCAAGTGGCGACCCTTGCTGTGGTTGTTCTCATCGGCTATTATCTCTTTTCCAATACCGTGACAAATCTTCACCGGCAGTCCATTGCAACCGGTTTTCATTTTCTGGAAAGAGAAGCTTCTTTTGAGATTGGAGAGTCGCTAATCCACTATTCAGCGGCCAACAATTATGCCAGAGCCCTGCTCGTTGGCATCCTCAATACCATTAAAGTTGCTTTTGTGGGAATTGTCCTGACGACCCTGCTGGGAACATTCATGGGCGTTGCCAGACTGTCATCAAATTGGCTGGTTTCGCGACTGGCCGCTGCATACATTGAATTCTTCCAGGACATCCCCATTCTGCTTCAACTGATCTTCTGGTATGCTGTTTTTTACGACTCGCTCCCCTCTCCCCAGAATGCTCTGGAACCGCTTCCAGGCATGTTTCTCTGTAACAGGGGACTGGCCTTTGGCATACCAGAGCCCCACCCGGCATTCAGATGGATCACCATTGCCTTTCTGATTGGATGCGTGGGTGTATTTTTTCTTCGCAAATGGGCAAGGAAAAGGCAGGATCGGACTGGTCTGGCTTTTCCTGTGTTCAGTACGGGAGCCGCTATTCTACTGGGATTTCCCCTGATTATCTGGCTGGTTTTCGGGGCTCCGACCGCCATGGACATGCCACGGCTTTCCGGTTTCAATTTCACAGGTGGAGTAAATGTCAGCCCGGAGTTTACCGCGCTTCTTCTTGGACTGGTGCTTTATACCGCTGCTTTCGTTGCGGAAATCGTCCGGGCTGGAATTCAGGCGGTCAGCAAAGGTCAAACCGAGGCAGCCATGTCACTGGGACTAAAACCCTGGCAAACCCTGAATCTTGTCATCCTTCCCCAGTCGCTTCGTATCATCGTTCCGCCTTTGACCAGCCAGATGCTTAATCTCACCAAAAACAGCTCTCTGGCTGTCGCCATTGGATTTCCGGATTTTGTTTCGGTCGCCAACACCACCATTAATCAAACCGGACAGGCCATTGAGGGCGTTGCCCTAATCATGGCGGTTTATCTTATTTTCAGCCTTGTTACATCGGCATTTATGAACTGGTACAATAAAAAAATCGCACTGATCGAAAGATGATTTTTTCACTGACAACAATCCGTCAAATCTGGCAGGTCATCTGTTTTAAAATATTCGAATATCCTGATGCTGAATTAGAACTCCTTACTCTTTTTATATAAAGATTTCCACTATGCGGCATTCATCCAAATCTTCGAATATCCCGATAGACGACATCAAGCCCCCTTTAACCAGCATTGGGGTTATCGGATGGATCAAATCGAATCTGTTTAACGGCGTATTTAATTCGCTGCTGACCATTCTTACGCTTTTTTTTCTGTGGAAAATTCTTCCGCCGCTGATACAGTGGATTTTTATAGACAGCCTGTGGACGGCCACCTCCGCAGAATGCCGATCCGTAAACGGCGCTTGCTGGTCTGTCGTTTCGGCAAATTATCGCTTTATTCTGTTCGGGTTTTTCCCTCATGAGATGCAGTGGCGACCCCTTTTGGCAATGATTCTTCTGATCAACCTGCTGCTGATCAGCCGCAATCGCAAGTTCTGGAAACCGTTTCTTCTGTATGCCTGGATCGCAGGCCTTTCCAGTATGGCCATTCTGATGAAGGGAGGAGTGCTGGGACTTATTCCGGTTGAGAGTACGCAGTGGGGCGGGCTGCCTCTGACCTTTCTTCTGGCTGTTTTCGGACTGACCGCCGCCTATCCGCTGGGAGTGTTGCTGGCCCTGGGCAGAAGATCCAAAATGCCTGCAATAAAAACCCTCAGTATTATTTATATCGAAATGATCAGGGGCGTTCCACTGGTCAGTCTGCTCTTTATGTCCGCTGTTATTTTTCCGCTGTTTTTACCTGAAGGTATCACCATAAACAAGATTTTACGCGCTCAGGTCGCCATTATCATATTTACAGCGGCCTACATCGCCGAAGTGGTTCGCGGCGGCCTTCAGGGAATCGCCAGAGGTCAGTATGAGGCTGCGGAATCCCTGGGGCTAAACTACGTCCAGACCATGCGATTGATCATTCTTCCGCAGGCCCTTACAATCGTTATTCCTCCGTCCGTCAGCATCCTGATTTCTGCGTTCAAGGATACATCACTTGTGGTGATCATCGGCCTGTATGATATTCTAAAAACAACCCAGACGACATTGGCCAATCCGAGCTGGATGGGATTTTCCACGGAAGCTTTTTTTTTCCTGGCCTGCATTTATTTTGTATGCTGCTACACCATGTCCAATTACAGCAGAAAGCTGGAAAAAGAGCTGGGGACATCACTATAGGTGATTTCCAATAAAGAATATACGGCTTTGATCATCGTTTCGGCCAGTTGGGTTTATTTCGTAGGGGC
>CAIMCT010000424.1 GCA_903839535.1 uncultured Desulfobacteraceae bacterium | reverse complement strand
ATGCCGATACCCCCGAAAATCATACCGCAAAACCACAAAATGTAGTGGCACAAACCAATTTCGCCTATGGTATCGCGTTAAATATTAGGTAGTTGTAAAAATCACCTGTCAAACTCGGGAATTAATGTCTTCTTTTTTAAAATTAGGGTTGATTGTTCTATTAATTTTATCAATTTTGGGGATTCATTCAGAAAATTAAATACTCAACCTAATGAGACTTATCATTCAACCCGAAGCAAACAGTGTGGCTATATGGTCTGCTAATTATATAGCCCATAAAATTGGTAATTGCAATCCGACTCCGGAGAATCCATTTGTACTTGGACTACCTACCGGGAGTACCCCCTTAGGAACGTATGTTGAGTTGATAAAGCTTTATAATGAAGGAAAGGTCTCCTTCAGGAACGTGATTACCTTCAACATGGATGAGTATGTTGGAATCGCCCGCAACCACCCGCAAAGTTATTATACTTTTATGTGGGAAAACTTCTTCAAATACATAGATATTAAGCCTGAGAACGTCAATTTGCTGGATGGAAATGCTCCCGATCTGAGAATGGAGTGCAGTAGATATGAAGCAAAAATTAAATCAGTCGGAGGTATTGATCTTTTTCTTGGCGGAGTTGGGGCAGATGGACACATCGCATTTAATGAGCCTGGATCCAGTCTGACCTCACGGACTCGCGACAAAGCATTAAATCTGGATACTAAGATCGTAAACAGCCGTTTCTTTAACGATGATGTGAACCAGGTTCCAAAGACAGCGCTGACAGTTGGAGTAGGTACAATTATGGATTCGCAGGAAGTATTGGTTCTCGTTACCGGACACAACAAGGCACGTGCCCTACACAAGGCTGTTGAGGGAGCTGTTAACCACATGTGGACTATCACCGCATTACAGCTTCATTCTCATGGGATGATCATATGCGATGAAGATGCCACGATGGAGCTTCAAGTAGGCACCTACAAGTACTTTAAGGAACTTGAAAGAGAGAATATCGATCCGGAGACTGTCTGGACCACCAATAAGAATTCCTGCTGGTAGTCTTGTCCCGAGTTTGACAGATAATTTGGTTTGACCCTCTGTAACCCCAGTAAACACTGATGTTTATTTTGCGATTTCAAAAAGTGTAGTGAACAATTTTTAGGGAGTTTATTGAAAGATCAGCTGATTTTCATAGGTTTGGATTACCAAAAGTATCCGACATGTATATCAGGACTACAACAAACGGCAAGGGGGTTGCTTACTATCATTTGGTCGAGTCGTATCGTGATCACGGAAAAGTCAAACAGCGCACACTTCTCTCACTCGGCAAAGTTGAAGATGGCAAGTTAGAACAGCTGGCAGAAGCCATCAGCAAGCACACCGATAAGATATCTGTTTTCAATCTAGCCAAAGATGTTGATATAAGCGACACGTATATCTTGGGGCCGTTGCTTATACTGGAGCGAATGATCAATACTTTAGGTCTGTCCGATTGCCTTTCTATGTTGCAACGCAAACACAAGAAGCTTGAGTTTGATTTTAAAAAAGTGATCTTCACGCAGATCTGTTCTCGCTTTGTAAAACCGGTATCCAAATTGGCCCTGTATGACAACTGGATTAGTCGTATGTATCCTGGCATGATAGAACATGATACGGCCATACAGCATATTTACCGAAGCCTGGACCTGCTCCACAAACACAAAGAGGAAATTGAAAAGTATTTATTTTCCTACGGCAAGAATCTTTTTGACATCAATGTGGATGTTGTGTTGTATGATCTGACAACGCTCCGATTTGAGAGTACCAGAACCGACATGGGTGATCTGCGTCAATTTGGGTATAGCAAGGAGATGAGAAGCGATTGTACACAAGTTGTTCTGGGTTTGCTAACCGATACCGAAGGAATCCCATTGTGTTTTGAAGTGCATCCTGGTAATACATTTGAAGGAAAGACACTTGATGGTATTGTTGATCGGATAAGCGAAAAATTGGTCATCCGACGTTTCATCTTTGTGGCAGATCGTGGTTTATTTTCGATGACTAACCTTGAACACATTAAAAAGCGCAGTGGAGAGTTCATTGTTGGCCTGAAAATGGGAGTGCTGAAGCAACATATTCAAAAAGGATTTTACGATCTGGAACAATTTACCTGGCTAAACAATGAGTTGGCAATTTATGAAACATCCTTTGGTGATGATCGCTGTATCATCACTTGGTCAAGAGTCCGAGCCGAACGGGATAGAAAATCCAGAGACGAGGTGATTGAAAGGATTACTGCAACGTTGGTTTCGGCAAAACCTGTCTCTAAGAGATTTATCACCAATAGTGCTTACAAAAAATATATTTTAGTAAAAAAGGAGTCAGAATGTGCATTAAACCAAGAGGCTATAAATAACGAGAAGAAGAAGGATGGTTTCTTTGGGATCATTACAAATGTCAAGGTTAATGCGATGTCTGCAGCTGAGATTGTCTCCAATTATAAAGAGTTATGGAGAATTGAGGATGCTTTTGGCGAAATGAAAGGCACATTGAAAAGCCGCCCAATGTTTCACTGGACAGATCAAAGAATCATAGGCCATTTAATGCTTTGTTTCCTGTCCCATTTTTGTGAGGCACATCTTACTAAACTACTTCGGAAATCAGAAGTAATGCAAGGATCCAAAGCCATTGATAACGGTATTATCAAGAGGCGATCGCTAACCGTAAAAGTTGCAATGGATGAACTAAATCAAGTGATGGCAGTGCCGGTAAGAGTTAGAAAGGAAACGATCTGGTTAAGAACCGACATCCCGCCCAATGCCTGCAAACTTTTTAAGGCGATTGGTATGCCGATACCCCCGAAAATCATACCGCAAAACCACAAAATGTAGTGGCACAAACCAATTTCGCCTATGGTATCGCGTTAAATATTAGGTAGTTGTAAAAATCACCTGTCAAACTCGGGATATGTACCGTCCTCTGCGTTTTTATAGTAATTCTGGAAGCTTCCTTTTCAACTTTTTCT
>CAIMCT010000423.1 GCA_903839535.1 uncultured Desulfobacteraceae bacterium | reverse complement strand
TACTCAGAAAAACTATCAATTAGAAAATTGTTGTCTGTCCATTTAGTATTTGATAAAGTAACGCATAACACACCCTTTATGAATCATTGTGTAATGCTTTATCAGGAGCGCATCATGACAGACGCTATCCACATAGAACAACGCATCATTTCTCTGTTCGCAGAACAGCCGTGCTGGATGATCGAACCGCTTGCCGCCCAATTGCGCTATTCGATCCCATCAGTTCGTCGTTTTTTGGTTCAAACTGGTTATCACAGCAGTTTCACCCACAATGGCGGTTGGTATACCCTACGTTCAATACCCCAGTTCAACAAATACGACCTGTGGTTCTACAACGATATCGGTTTTTCGAAAATTGGCAGTCTTACCAACACCCTCACCCATCTGGCGCAGTGCAGTCCTTCCGGCCTGACAGCAGAGCTTGGCGAAATAATGTGCAGCCGCTGTCATTCCATATTGGTTCAGTTATGCCGACAGGGCAGACCTCAGCGACAGAAGATGAGGCGATCCCATGTTTATCTGGCTATCGCGATCCAGAAACCTCGACTATACAGCGTCAATCCATGCAGATTTCACCTGCAGTTCAACTGCCTGCGGAAATTGCAGTACTGATTCTGGCGGAGTTTATCCGCAAGCCACAATCCAGCTTTGCGGATTTGTCCGAAACCATTTTGCGCAGAAAGCGTGTTATGGTCAATGTGGTGATGATCCAAAACCTCTTCGAAAAGCATGGTCTAAAAAAAACGATTCAAACTCTGGCACCAAGGCCTGGCAGGCATTGACAGACAGCCTGAAATGTCTATCCCAGGAAATATTGCCTTACATATTGTTTCCAAAAATTCCAATAATTCGGTTTGCCCCAGAACAGAATGAATGTTCTCTTGGTTTTATGATTTCCCAAAATTAGATATGTGTAAAATCAATATATTGGTAATTGGCACTAATTTTGCGTATTTAATAATCCACGTTTTAACAAATTGAAAATATCATAAATATTATCAATTTGTTAAGGTGTTTAGGTTCAGACACTAAGCTATCATTTTATATCTTGAGAGATGAGAGTATCTGCGCCCAATTGATTAACGTCATTGAACCAACAATCTTCGCCTATTCGTAGCAATTTATCAGCATTTATGCTGTTTCAGAAACCCTTTTATCGCAGGGGTATATCCCGGTGTCTGGCTCGAATCGCTGTGTCCGGCTCCCGAAGCCACATACATCTCCGCCAGACCTGGCCTGAAACTGTTTTTCAGGGTATGGGCGAATTCGACTGGAAAACGCTGATCTTTTTCTCCATGAATTACCATGACCGGCATCGTGATAACTGGCGCAATCAGAGCCGGGCTTGTCAGGTTTATGTCGCTTCGGTAAAACATATCCATCCAGAAAATGATGGCAGGCCCAAAACAGGCACCGATATACCAGTTAAACCACCGGTAAAGGTGCAGGAGTGCTTCTTTGGTGTATGCATAGCATCCTTCAAGAAAAAGAAGCTGAATGCGATGGGCGTTTCTGGAAGCTGCAAGAATAGACCCTCCGGCACCGGCTGAATGGCCATAGAGAATAACGGGTTTCCCCACCCAGTCAAGAACCGTCTCGATATCTTCGCTGAATTTCAGTGCATTCATAAACCGCCGGGGGCTTGAATTGCCGTGATCCCTGGCGCTATGCAATATTGTCGTAAAACCCATCGCACCAAACACCCTGGCTCTGCTGACCATCCGGTTCCGGTTCCGGCCCCATCCATGGGCCAGAACCACCGTTCCCCGGCAAGGCCCGTCCGGTTCGATGCGCCATACCTCAAGCGAGCCGCCGTCAATGGCAGGAATCCGGGTGTCAAGAATCTTTCCCCAGTCGGGTTGATCGGTTACCGGGTTTCTGGGATACTGCTGCACCAGATAGGTCAAAACCAGCGACACAAGAATATAGGTTACGATCAACCACAACAAGCTATATGCCAGAAAACCCATCATGACTGTGCCACCGGATTGATGCCCATCATCTCGCGGCGCAGCAGATCCAGCGCCGTCATGGCAAAAAACTGCTTGTTCATTTCCCTGCTTCTGAACCGGAACTGAAACCTGTATGACCGGACATCATCCGGAGTCGCCAGGCCGATGCAGACCGTACCAACTGGTTTTTCATCGGTCCCGCCCCCAGGCCCGGCAATGCCGCTGGTTGCAAGCCCATAGGTGGCACCGGTGATTCGCCGAACATTCAGAGCCATTTCCCTGACGGTCTCTTCATGAACCGCGCCATGCCGGTTCAAAATATCCTGGGAAACCTCCAGCAGATCGACTTTGGCCTGGTTGGCATACACCACGCCGGAGAAGAGAAAATAGTCGGAGCTTCCGGCAACATTGGTCAACCAATGAGCGATCAGCCCGCCAGTACAGCTTTCTGCAATTGATATGGTTGATTTTTTTTGAGAAAGCATGCGGCCCACGACCACTTCCATGGATTCCCCATCAGGAGAAATGAGTTTATGGCCCAGTTTTTCCGAAACCCAGTGGGTTGCATCCTGAATCAGCATTTCCACCTGATTTGCATCGGTTCCGCGAAGATAGAACTTGACCTGAATTTCAGGGAATTTGGCGCGAAATCCCAGTTGAATCGCCGGGAAATAATCAGGAAAATCTTTAAGCCTTTCGCCTGTAAGCGATTCTGTAAAGCCGAAAGTTGTGAGGGTTTTGACTCGGCAAAACTGCCGGACTCCTCCCTGAAGCTCTTCGATTCGGGGAAGCACGGATTCAGAGAGCATTCTGCGCATTTCGGATGGAACACCGGGCAGGAAAAAAAACAGACATCGCCCCAGTTTCATCATGAATCCAGGAGCCGTTCCAACAGGATTAGCCAGACAGGTTGAGCCTTCGGGAAGATAGGACTGTTTGATATTGGAAGCTGTTATCGGACGGTGAAATGACCTGAAAAAGGACTCTACGATCTCCAGCGCCTCGGCGTTTTGAATCAACTGAGTCCCGGCCGCCTTGGCTGCGGCATCAGCGGTAAGATCATCCGAAGTCGGGCCAAGCCCGCCGGTTACAATGGACACGTCTGCGCGGGACGCAATTTCCTGAAGCACGGAAACCATAATCGGAATGTCGTCGCCAACAGAATGATGCCGAACGACAGCAATGCCGATTTCTTCCAGTTTTTGGGCGATATACGCCGAATTACTGTCAACGAGTGTACCGGATCGAATTTCATCTCCGGTAGCCAATATTTCTGCGATCATGAGTATTCTTCCTAAAGAGGTAGCGTTTCTTTCAATTCTTCAAGGATGGTCACAATCACTTTGAAACGTTTCTTTTCAGGTAGCAATTCTATCAACCTGACCTGTCCGTTTTCATAAATTCCTCTGACACTTAACATCTTACCCACCTGTGTTTTGAGTTACTCAAATGACTATAAACGCTCAGGCATGGTCTGTGCCGCCCCCTACCTGCAACCCTTATTCCACTTTCCAAAACTATTTGGTGAGCTTGACAACCACGAAACCGGCGTTCATCCGCCATATAAACATTTGCACAGCATCATTTTTTTTCAGCTTGGACACCAATGATGAGTAATCCTGTACGGATCTGATCGCATGATGGTTGATCTCCTTGATCACGTCTCCGGCCTGGATCCCGGCTTCCGCCGCCTTGCCGCCTGGTTCGATGCGTTCCACCAAAACACCCTCGGTGGGAGACAGATTCAATCGCTGGGCTATCTCCGGTGTCAGATTCGTTACCCGAATCCCCAGATCATCTTCACGACCTTTTTCAGGGCTCTTGGATGCCATCTTGTTTTCTTCGGGACGTTTAGCGATATCAACCGTAAATGTCTGTTTCTTGTTGTTTCTTAGAACCAGTATCTTGACTTTTTCGCCAACGGAGATACCTGCGACCATACTGGTCAGATCCCTGCTGGTTTCCACCTTGCGGTCATTGATCTCAAGAATGATGTCGTTTGCCTGAATGCCGGCCAGATCCGCCGGATCACCCTTGACAACTTCCATGACCATAGCGCCTTTTTTTTCCTGAACGCCGTAGTATTCCGCCACATCCTCGTTGATATCCGAGATTACAACGCCAAGCCAGCCTCGCGTGACCTCTCCCTTGTTTTTAAGCTGTTCGACAATGCCTCTGGCCAGATTGATCGGAATGGCAAAACCAATTCCCTGGCCGCTGGCGACGATGGCTGTATTGATCCCCACGACCTGCCCCTGCATATCAATTAATGGTCCACCGCTGTTGCCGGGATTGATGGAAGCATCAGTCTGCAGAAAATTATCATAGGGACCAGAGCCGATCACCCTGCCTTTGGCGCTGAGAATACCCGCAGTAATCGTCTGCTCCAGTCCAAACGGACTGCCAATGGCGACAACCCACTGACCGACTTTCAGGCTGTTCGAATCGCCGAAAGCAATCACCGGCAGGTTGTTCCCGGAAGGCACCTTGATCAGGGCAAGATCGGTCGAAGGATCTCTGCCGATGATTTCGGCATTATATTCTTTTCCATCCTTGAGCTTGACCTTTATCTTGTCTGCATTTTCAATTACATGATTGTTGGTTACAATAAAACCGTCCTTATCGATGATAAAACCAGAACCAAGGCTTCGCTCCTTAAAGTCTTTCTGGGGCTGTTCGCCAAAAAACTTTTCAAAAAACTCGTTGAAACGATCATCATTTCCAAAGGGATTCTGATTAAAGTGGCGATAAACCCGGCCACCGCCCTGAACGGTTTTCTCTGTTCGTACATTGACGACCGCCGGGCTGACCATCTCCGCAAGGGAGCTGAAACTCTCCGGGACCATGACAACATCGCCGGTTTTGGCCTCTGCGCAAAATATTCCCAAAAGTAAAACCAGTCCAATCAGAACAGTCCCCAGGAAAAAGTCGGAAAAATGATGCCTACTAAAACTACCGTGTTGACCAAACATAATCGCCTCCATCATCATAAATAATGTTACCTGACACTTACAGCAAAAAATACGAAAAAAACCCGGCAAAACCGGGCGTTCACCTTACCGCCTCAGCAGCATGTTTCAAAATAATTCAGCTTCCCTTGATGTCAACTCTGATGAGATACCTTACCCCAATTCTCTTACATAAATAATCCTTAAATCATACAGGATACTTTGCAGCATGGTGGCTTCGTCCTGAGTCAGATTCCCTCGGGTTTTTTCTTCGAGCATAGCCAGAACGTCAATCGTCTGTTTGGCCAGAAGCAAATTCTTGATCCGCTTGCCTGTGCCAGGCTCGTCGATGATTCCCATATTCGCCAGAACAGCGGCATTCAGTGAGACGATAAATGTGGAAAACGTAATTATCGGCAGTTTGAAAGAGGATTTCTCTTTAGCGGAATTGCCTCTTTCAGTCGTTACTTCCGGCATGATAATTCTCCTGATAAGTAGAAAATGTCAGTATGGTAAATTATGAATTATGAAATTAGCCATTCATAATTCATAATTTTCATATTAAAACTCCAGAGGAATCGCCTTGTTGACCGAAGGCAGAGACCGTAGTTCATCAATCACGACCTTGGGAATGGGAGTATCGGTACACAGAAAAATGATATTCCGGTTGCCTTCCTCCTCCTGCCCGACCTGCATTCGACCAATGTTGATTTTGTGTTTTCCCAGGCAGGTTCCGATCTCGCCGATGGAGCCAGGCTTGTCGATATTGTGAATCAATGCAAGATGGCCGATAGGAATCATTTCCAGCCGGAATGTGTTGATGCGGACAATTCTGGATTCTTTTTTGCCAAAGAGGGTGCCTGCAACCGTATTGGTCATCTCGGAGGTAATAGCCTTTACGGTAATCAGATTGACATAATCCTCAGACTCGGAGCTGACCGTCTCCGTGACCTTAATGCCACGTTCCTTGGCGATGATGCGGGCATTCACGAAATTCACATCGTCTTTGACCGCAGCCATCAGAATTCCCCTGAGGACAGCGGCTGAAACCGGGGTCAGATCCAGTCCCTGAAAATCTCCCGCAAATTCGATGATGACTTCTTTCAGCGGTCCGTGAATGAGCTGAGATTGAAGTTTTCCGATCTGATCGGCCAGCGAGAGAAATGGCCCCAATTTGACCAGCAGATCTCCGGTTATGGAAGGAACGTTGACCGCATTTCGAATAGTGCCATTTTTTAAATAATCAATGATCTGCTCGGCGATGGCGACCGCCACGTTGGTCTGGGCTTCCTGGGTGGAGGCGCCCAGATGCGGAGTGCCGATCACTCGGTCCAGCTCAAACAAGGGGGATTTGCCTGGAGGCTCCGTTGCAAAGACATCCAGGGCGGCGCCGCCGACTTTTCCGGATTTGATGGCATCTACCAGATCCGCTTCATCCACGATACCACCGCGGGCGCAATTGACGATCATGACCCCATTTTTCATCTGATCAAAAGCGGATTTGTTCAAAAATCCGAGGGTGTCTTTCAATTTTGGCACATGAACGGTAATGTAATCGGAAATTTGATACAGGGTTTCCAGTGAAACACATTCAAATCCTGCTTTTTCAATGAGATCCCTTATGACAAACGGATCATAGACAACGACCCGCATTTTAAGCCCCCTGGCCCGGTCCGCCACGATCGAGCCGATTTTACCAAATCCGATAACCCCGAGGACTTTATTAAATATTTCCCTTCCCTGAAGATTCTTTTTTTCCCATTTGCCCGCTTTTATGGATGCGGTTCCCTGAGGAATGTTCCGGGTAAGTGAAAGCATCATGGCAATGGCATGCTCAGCAGTTGTCACCACGTTACCGCCCGGTGTATTCATCACGATGATACCCTGCTTGGTTGCCGCCGGAATATCAACATTGTCCAGTCCGATGCCGGCGCGGCCCACAACCTTCAGGTTGGTTCCCGCCTTTATAATCTCCTCAGTCACTTTGGTGGCGCTTCGAATCACCAGCGCGTCATAAGCATGGATTATGTCCTTAAGTTCATCCGGAGACAGCCCTGTCTTGACATCAAGCTCAATCCCCTCTTCCTTTTGAAACATTTCAATGCCGATTTCTCCCAGATTATCACTTACCAGTACTTTCATTATTTCTCCCTGACCAAAAATTGATTGAATAATAAAGGGTCATGGCATAGTCTATGCTGCCCTCATGAATGAAAATTGTTTCTCACGCGATGGTGGTAGGGCGACCGGCCGGTCGCCCTACCACCTTTTTTCGTGTCTTTCGTGTGTTTCGTGGTTTAAAAGTATTTTCAGAATTAACATGAGATGAACAATCATTCCATGTTACCAGGTTCGTAATATAGATTCATGATAAAATCAATTAAAATACAATGCCGGCATATCCCACAAAACTTTCTCCGGGGCTTTTTTCATGGCTGGTTGTATATGTAACCAGTCTGGATTGAACCGCCCCCAGCGCCATTCCTGTAGACAATGCAGCGGCGGCGGCCCCTGCGCAGCAGGCGTTGTGTTTTTGCTGAGCATCTTGAATAATGCTCAGCGGATTCATGGACAAGATGGCATCGATGACGCTGCGATCGTTTGAATCGCGGACCCACTGCAGGGCGGCCTTTCCCCTGCCCTTGGGGGTAAAACCGTAGTTGGCACCATAATGCGTTAAATCCGTTGAACCAAGGACAATAATATTTAATCCCATTTTCTGCGCCGTGGCGGCCACGATCTTTCCCAACTCTACCGATTTTTGAGAAGGAGGAGCCCCAATGGGGACAATTTTAACGTTGTTCCAAAAATATTTGATAAAGGGGAGCTGAACCTCAATGGTATTATCCGGAACATCATTATCGGTTGCCTCGAACCCAAACGGGGTACTCAGAGAAAGTTCATGAGCAAGAGGTTCGTGAATGTCGATATTCCCCAAAGGGGTTTCCCAAGCCCCTTCTTTCATGATGGTAAAGGGTGCTTCCGGATATAGATGGGTCCCAAAAATCACCAGAGCATCCGGCGAAGGAACACTACTGCTCAGCAAACGAATTACATCGCAGGCAATATTTCCGGAATAATACCAGCCGGCGTGAGGAACAATTCCGCCGATAACCGGACAGGATGTGTCAGGCAACAGGCTTGAGTTTTTGATAAAATATTCAATTTCCTTCCGACACTCAGAATCTGTGCCGGAATACCATGTTCCGGATAGCTTCGCTCTTCTTGTTTTCATGAAGCATTACCTCCTTTCTTGACCTTTCTCATCAGGTTTACTATGTAAGATGGACTTTAGTAAAAATCATTCTTACTGTTTATCACCTTTTGAGGGGGAAACAATCAACATTTTTATTTAATGGGTAAGTTAATCAGGAGGCTGTTATGTGGGAATACACGGATAAAGTTAAAGATCATTTTCTCAATCCCCGAAATGTCGGGGAAATTGAGAATCCGGATGGGGTCGGAGAGGTTGGATCTCTGGCTTGCGGAGATGCCCTGACCCTGTATATAAAACTGGGGGATCAGAAACGGATTACGGAAGCCAAATTCAAGACGTTTGGCTGCGCCAGCGCCATTGCATCATCTTCCGCCCTGACCGAAATGCTGATCGGCAAGACGCTGGAAGAGGCCGAAACAATAACCAATGAAAACATTGCTGATTATCTGGGCGGATTGCCAAAAGAAAAAATGCACTGCTCGGTCATGGGACGGGACGCCCTGGAAAAGGCGATCACCTGCTATCGCGGAAGTGCAGAAAAAAAGGTTGAAGGCAATATTGTCTGTGAATGTTTTGGCGTTACAGACATTCAAATTGAGCGGGCTGTCCGTGAAAATCATTTGATGACCATTGAGCAGGTCACGGATTATGTCAAGGCAGGCGGCGGATGCGGAAACTGCCATGAAAAGATTCAGGAGATCATCAATACTGTTCTGGGTAAAGAAATACCTGCCAGAAAAAAATCGCCGGTACTTACCAATCTCCAGAAAATCAAACTGATCGAACAAACCCTGGAACGCGAGATTAAGCCAGCCTTGAATAAGGATGGCGGAGACATCGAGCTGATTGATGTGTCAGGAAACATCGTACAGGTCCGGCTTCGTGGCACTTGCGCCACCTGCAAAAAATCACAGATTACGCTCAAGAATTATGTTGAAGCCAAACTTCGCGAACTGGTAACGCCCGAACTCGTTGTTGAGGAGGTAACTCTATGAATCCGCTTTATTTTGATAATAATGCCACCACGCGGGTGGCTCCCGAAGTGGTTGAAGCAATGCTTCCCTATTTTACCGAATACTATGGGAATCCTTCCAGCATGCATACCTTTGGTGGAGCCGTAGGACGCCATATCAATGATGCCAGAACAAAACTGGCGGAGCTTTTGGGCGCCTCCCCTGAAGAAATCGTTTTCACCAGTTGCGGCTCGGAAAGTGACAACACCGCCATCATTGCGGCCCTTCGCTCCAACCCGGACAAAAAGCATATCATCACGTCCCGGGTCGAACATCCGGCGATAAAAAATCTGTGCGAATACCTTGCCAAAACCGGCTATCGGGTCACCTTCGTTCCGGTTGACCACAAGGGCCGACTCGACATGGACTATCTGATTCGCCATCTAACCGATGATACCGCCATTGCCAGCTTCATGTGGGCCAACAACGAAACCGGCGTGATTTTTCCCATTGATGACATTGCCGGGATTCTGTCGGAGAGGGGCATTATTTTTCATACCGACGCGGTTCAGGCTGTTGGCAAGATCCCCATCAATGTCAAAAAAACACGGATTGACATGTTGTCGCTCTCCGGCCACAAACTTCATGCGCCAAAAGGCATCGGCGCACTGTATGTGAGAAAAGGCACCAAATTCTCTCCCTTTTTGATCGGCGGTCATCAGGAAAAAGGCAGACGGGGCGGCACTGAAAACGTGGCCTCCATTATCGGTCTTGGCAGAGCCAGCGATTTTGTGGTCGAGCGCATGACGGAAGAAAATACCCGAGTCAGGCTCCTCAGGGATAAACTGGAAACCAGGCTTGTTCAGAATATTCCCAATACCCTGGTCAATGGCGATACGGACAGCCGGCTTCCCAACACCAGCAGCATCGCCTTTGAATTCGTGGAAGGAGAGTCCATTCTTTTGATGATGAATGAATTCGGCATTTGCGCATCTTCCGGTTCTGCCTGTACTTCCGGGTCGCTGGAACCATCCCATGTGCTTCGCGCCATGGGCGTTCCGTTTACCGCTGCGCACGGCACCATCCGTTTCAGCCTCAGCATCTACAATACTGAATCGGAAATTGATCTGATAGTTGAAAAGCTTCCACCCATCATTGCACGTCTGAGATCCATGTCGCCATTTTGGAAAGGGAGCTGTGGCTGCTAATGAAAATCGCAATTGCGCAGATCAATCCGATTATTGGAGATTTTTCTCACAACTGCAATCGCATGATCAGTTGCTCGGAAAAGGCCAGAACCCGCAATTGCGATCTGATCGTCTTTTCCGAGCTGGTGATTCCGGGGTACCCTCCCCGCGATCTTCTGGAGAAAGCGGATTTTATCCAGTCCAATCTCGAAGCCCTTCAGTATGTCATGGAACAGGTTAAGGGCATTGGAGTGATCTGCGGGTTTGTGGAAAAAAATCCCGCAGATCAGGGGAATCCGCTCTTTAATGCCGCAGTGCTGTTTGAAGATGGTGTCATACTTCACAATGTCCGCAAGAGATTGTTGCCGACTTATGATGTGTTTGATGAAAGGCGGTATTTTGAACCAGGTGGAGAGAGCCGGGTTTTTGCGTATAAAGGGCGAAAAATCGGCCTGACCATCTGCGAAGATGTCTGGAACGATCAGGATATTTTTCAAAAACGCATCTATTCCATTGATCCGGTAGAGCTTCTGGTTCAGGACGGGGCGGATCTGATAATCAATCTTTCCGCATCGGTTTACCATGCCGGAAAATCTGATTTCAGAGCCCATCTGCTGGGATCAATTGCCGGAAAATACGGTGTTCCCCTGATATATGCCAATCAGGTAGGCGGCAATGACAGCGTTTTATTTGACGGATCCAGTATGGCGTTTGACTCCAGCGGCGCAAAAATTGCTCAGGCGACAGATTTTGAAGAAGATATGGTGGTTGTGGATTTGAATATCCCCGGCAGCCGGGAAATTCATCCCGTTTCAGAATCTCAGACAGCTTCGGTGTTAAAGGCTCTGGTTACCGGCACACGGGATTATGTAAAAAAATGCGGATTTTCCCGAACGGTCGTCGGCCTCAGCGGTGGAATTGACTCCGCACTGACCCTTGTAATTGCGAAGATGGCCCTTGGCAGGGAAAACGTTTCGTCTGTATTCATGCCATCGCCTTATACCTCCGTGGATAATTACGAGGATACGGCCGAACTCTGCCGGCGGCTTGACATTGAATTGACCACCATTCCAATCGACGGCATCTTCAGGGAATTCACGTCTGTCCTGTCCCCCGGCTTCAAGACCGATGATCCAGGAATCGCCGAACAAAATATTCAGGCCAGAATTCGGGGAACCCTGCTGATGGCCATTTCAAACATGAACGGCAGCCTGGTTCTTTCCACCGGAAACAAATCCGAGCTTGCCGTAGGCTACTGCACACTCTACGGCGACATGAACGGCGGCCTTGCAGTGATATCGGACGTTCCCAAGACGCTGGTGTATGATCTTGCCCGATATGTCAATACCAGCAGTCCCATCATTCCAGAGCGCATTCTGGATAAGGCGCCTTCGGCTGAACTTAAGCCCGACCAGACAGATCAGGACGATCTGCCGCCTTATGAACTTCTGGATGCCATTCTTAAAGCCAGCATCGAAGATATCAAGACTTTCGACCAAATTGTCCGCATGGGCTTTGACCCGGTTATAGTCAGGGATATCCTTTCCAGAATTGACCGCAATGAATACAAGCGCAACCAGGCCGCCCCCGGACTTAAAGTCACGTCCAAAGCATTTGGATACGGCAGAAGGTATCCCCTGGCCAAAAAGGCAAATGATGAATAATTCTTTTCTTGACATCAGTCGTACCAGTATTATTTTTCAGTCAACCAAATCATCATCTGGTAGTTATTGAACAAAACGGAAAAAAATTTACCAAGAATTGAAGGAGATCCTTCTGGCACATGAGCAAAACCCAATCCTCTCAAAAAAAAACTGAAAATTCACCTCCCGACGCGGATACCCTGCAACCCCCTGCTGACGAAAAAACTTTAGAAAAAGAAACGATTTCCGATCCTGTCAAGGAATTGGAAAATCGATGTGAAACGGCTGAGCAGGAGTCCAGGCAGAATTATGAGCGATTGCTCAGGGTATCTGCTGATTTCGAAAATTTCAAAAAACGCTCGTTCAGGGAAACTGATGATTTCAGAAAATACGCTAATGAACTGCTGCTTCTGGAGCTGCTTACAGTCGTGGATAATCTGGAACGCGCCATTCAATCCACCAGCGGCGAAAATAACGAGGCAGGATGTGTCATAGAAGGTGTTGAGATGACCCTGAAGGCGCTGCTGAAGATTTTTGAAAGATTTTCAGTCAAACTCATAGAATCTGTCGGAAAACCATTTAACCCCAATTTTCACCAGGCCATGATGCAGGAAGCATCGGATTTATACCCTGAAAACACCATCATCAGTGAGTTTCAGAAAGGCTATATGCTTCACGACAGGCTTTTGCGGCCTTCCATGGTAGTAGTTTCCAAAGGACCCGGCAAAACCGAATAACATTTATACGGCAGTCGCGGCATCTTGTTCCGGCTGCAACACATACCGTTCAAAGAGTTTTTCTTTTATATATTCAAGGAGGATTACCCCATGGGCAAAATTATTGGAATTGATTTAGGCACCACCAACTCATGTGTGGCCATCATGGAAGGGGGCGAAGCCAAAGTATTGACAAATGCTGAGGGCGGCCGAACCACACCTTCGATTGTGGCCATTTCAGAAAGCGGAGAGCGTCTTGTCGGGCAGATCGCCAAGCGCCAGGCCATTACCAACCCGGAAAATACCGTTTTTGCTGTCAAACGGCTGATTGGCCGTAAATTTCAGACTCAGGAAGTACAAAGAGACATCAAAGTTCTTCCGTATAAACTTGAAGAAGCCAGCAACGGGGATGTTCGCATTAATCTGCGGGATAAGAACCTGAGTCCGGCGGAAATTTCTTCTTATATTCTGGCTAATATCAAGAAGACAGCCGAGGATTATCTGGGAGAGCCTATTACAGATGCCGTTATTACGGTTCCTGCTTATTTTAATGACAGCCAGCGCCAAGCCACAAAGGACGCTGGAAAAATTGCCGGTTTGAATGTGCTTCGCATTATCAACGAGCCGACTGCGGCATCGCTGGCTTATGGATTGGACAAGGAAAAAGAAGAAAAGATTGCAGTTTTTGACTTGGGTGGCGGAACATTTGACGTTTCCATCCTGGAGATCGGTGAAGGTGTATTTGAAGTCAAATCCACAAACGGAGACACCCATCTGGGTGGCGAAGATTTTGACCTTAGGCTGATTGAATACCTGGCCAGCGAATTTAAAAAAGAACAGGGAATCGACATCCGAAACGATAAAATGGCGCTTCAACGCTTGAAAGAGGCGGCGGAAAAAGCTAAAATGGAGCTTTCAACCTCCATGGAAACCGATGTCAACCTTCCGTTCATAACTGCCGATGCCAATGGCCCCAAACACATGAATATCCGGATCACCCGGGCAAAACTGGAAGCTCTTGTTGCAGACTTGCTGGACAACCTTGAGGGTCCATGCCGAATTGCGCTGAAAGATGCTGGCATGACCCCCTCCGATATTCAGGAGGTGGTTCTGGTCGGCGGTATGACCCGCATGCCGGCGGTTCAGGATCGGGTTAAGCGTATTTTTGGCAAGGAGCCCCACAGGGGCGTTAACCCTGATGAAGTCGTGGCAATCGGGGCAGCCATTCAAGGTGGGGTATTGGGCGGAGATGTCAAAGATGTTCTGCTTCTGGATGTTACGCCGCTGTCACTTGGTATCGAAACGCTTGGCGGTGTTATGACACGGTTGATTGAAAAGAACACTACCATACCCACCAAAAAGAGCCAGGTGTTCTCAACAGCCGCAGACAGCCAGCCCGCAGTTTCCATTCATGTACTCCAGGGCGAACGGGAAATGGTAAACGGAAACAAAACCCTGGGCCGTTTCGAGCTGGTCGGAATTCCGCCGGCACCGCGCGGCGTGCCACAGGTCGAAGTAACTTTTGACATAGATGCCAACGGCATAGTTAATGTTTCTGCAAAAGATCTGGGAACCGGCAAGGAACAGTCCATCAAGATTACAGCTTCTAGCGGACTGAATAAAGACGAAATCAATAAGCTTATCCGGGATGCCGAACTGCATGCCGAAGAAGACAAGAAGAAAAAAGAGCTTGTCGAGGCTCGAAATGCAGCGGATACACTGATCTATTCAACAGAGAAGTCCATGAAGGACATGGGAGATAAAGTTGACGGCGCAACCCGCAGCCAGGTGGAAGCTGCAATGTCGCCGCTTAAAAAGGCGATCGACGGCGACGACATTGAGCAGATCAAGCGCCTGACAGATCAGCTTATGCAGGCATCTCACAAGATTGCCGAAGCCATGTATCAGAAAGCGTCTCAGTCCGGCGGTGATCCCAATGATGGCGCAGCAGGAAGCGCAGGCGGTAGCGGTACCGGATCAGAGAGCCATTCATCATCAACAAAACCGGCTGATGATGATGTGGTGGACGCAGATTTTGAGGAAGTCAAAGGAAAGAAATAACCGTATAGCAGATAAAAGAAGGCTGAAGGAATATGGGCATGCTTGCAACAGCATTTTTGCCGATGTCCTTCAGCCTTTTTACTTTCCGCCGTCTGCCTTACTCGAATTTGAAACTTTCCGCGTTTCCTGCGTAAGTTTTCCGAAGTTTTGGCTTTTCGATTTTTCCTGTGGGATTTCGCGGAACCGTGGCGAAAATAATCTTCCGAGGTCTTTTGTACCGGGGAAGATCGTTGCAGAATGCATTGATTTCATCCTTAGTCAGATCATGACCAGGTTTTACCTGAACGATTGCGGTTGCAATCTCTCCCAGCCGAAAACTGGGAAGACCGATGACCGCAACATCCTGAATTTTAGGATGAGATTGAAGCCAGTCTTCGATTTCTACTGGATAAATATTTTCCCCGCCGGTAATGATCACATCTTTTTTACGGTCCACCAGCCAGATAAATCCTTCTTCATCCTCTCTGGCGATATCCCCTGTCATAAGCCACCCGTCCACAAGCACGCTGCGTGTCGCCTCCGGATTACGATAGTATTCCTTCATCACACCCGGACCTTTGATCCTGAGCTCTCCGGGATTTCTTTTTTCAACAGGATTCAGATTGACATCAACTATTTGATACTCCCAGTCAAATCCAGGACGGCCGATGGAGCCGACCTTGTGCATGTTTTCAATACCCAAGTGTACACAGCCAGGCCCTGTGGATTCCGTAAGTCCGTAATTGGTATCATATTCTTGCTGGGGAAATATCCTTTTCCATTCCCGAATCAGGCTGGGCGGCACTGGCTGAGCGCCAATATGCATCAGTCGCCACTGATTAAGATGATAATTCTTCAGTTTTATATCGCCGCTTTCGATAGCGAACAATATATCCAGCGCCCAAGGAACCAATAGCCAGACAATTGTCACATTTTCTTCGGAAATCACCTGAATAATCTGCTGGGGTTCAACACCTTTCAGAATCACGGCCTTTGCGCCGACAATAAAATTCCCGAACCAGTGCATTTTGGCACCGGTATGATAAAGGGGCGGAAGGCAGAGAAAATTATCGGAGTGTATCTGGTGATGATGGTGATTCTCAACCACGCAGGCAAACTCCAGATTTCGATGAGTCAGCAGCGTTGCCTTGGGTGCGCCAGTTGTACCGGATGTAAAATAAAGCCCTGCCTCGTCAGTTAGGCTGATTGTGATAGCCGGATCTTCGGGTGCAAAAGATGCGATCACTTCCGGATAGGGTTCAGTATGGACGGGCCGGATCGACTCGTCCCCGACAAACCAGTAAGTGTCAAGGATTGAATCCATTTTCGTCTTGATGGTTTCAACTCGCTCAATGAATTCCGGACCAAATATAAAGGCCCTGGCATCTGCGGTTTTAACACATTGCAGTATGGTGGCGGCATCAAAGCGGAAATTCAGGGGAACAACCAAAGCGCCGGTGCGCAGGATGCCAAAATAGATGGGAAGCCATTCAATACAATTGGTCATGAGTTGAACGACTTTATCACCTTTGGATATGCCGCGGCTAATCAGGGCTTGGGCGATTCGATTGGAGCAGTCATCAAATTCTTTCCAGGTGATTTCCACCCTTTTGTTTTTCGCCGGTTCCCGCTCGATCAATGCGGTTTCCGTCCCATACATTCGGGCGTTTCTGGCCAGTATTTCTGTAATCAGCATAGATTTCCTTATCTTTTATATCGTTACCGTGAAAACACTTTTTGAGCCGCTGCTAAGCATTTTTACCCTGCCAGGAATCACGTTTTACAAGCATTTCCTGTATCATCGAAAATGTTTGCGTTTTTTGCAAAGACCAGAAAGGAGCGACCAACTCTTCGGGATGGGGATCTCCGGTCAATCTCTGAATGACCATTTTCTGGGGAAGCAGTTCCAGAACATCACAGACAATATCCACATATTCCTGCTGTTCAAGACATTGGTAATGCCCCTGCTGGTAAAGAGTGTCGAGAGCTGTTCCTTTTACAACATACATCAGGTGCAGTTTTACACCATCAATTGCCATGCTGGCAATGGTTTTGGCAGTATCCAGCATCATCTCACGGGTTTCTCCGGGAAGCCCAAAAATCAAGTGGGCACAGATGTTTATTCCCCGGTTCAGGGTCAATGCTACAGCTTTTTGAAAACAGTCAAAGTCATGCCCCCTGTTAATCCGCTTCAATGTTTGATCGTGTATGGACTGAAGACCATATTCAATCCATACCAGATATTGATCCGCATAACTTTCAAGAAGATCAAGAATCGCAGTATCCACACAGTCCGGCCTGGTTCCAATGGCCAGTCCCACAACCCCTGGAATTGTCAGCACCTCATCATAGAGGCTTTTTAAAATGGAAACCGGCGCATAAGTATTGGAAAAAGATTGAAAGTAGGCTATATATTTCTTGGCATTGTATCTCTTTGCCATAAACAATTGGCTGCGGACAACCTGTTCGGCGATCGAAATTCCTTGAGCAAACACGCCTGTACCGGATCCCCTTGCGTTGCAATAAATACAGCCGTCCGTACTGATTCGGCCATCCCGATTGGGGCAAGTCAGCCCGGCATCAATCGATATTTTCTGAACCCTGCAACCGAATATCTGTCGCAGATAGGAATTGTAGTCGGTATATCGCTTGTCCATGACCTATTTTCTAACACACCAAAGGGCTTTTACCAATGGTTTTTTATACAAAATACTACGATATTATTGTTGTAGGGGCAGGACACGCCGGATGTGAAGCGGCTTTGGCTGCAGCACGAATGGGCTGCGCGGTTCTGCTTCTGGCAATTGATCTGGATAAGGTTGCGACTATGCCATGCAGCCCTTCCATTGGCGGAATGGCCAAAGGTCAGCTTGTCAAGGAAATTGATGCGATCGGCGGAGAAATGGCCAAAATCGCCGATCAAACCGCAATCCAGTACCGAACATTGAATACCAAAAAAGGCCCTGCGGTTCACTCTTCCCGAACCCAGAATGACAAAAACCGATACCATACCCTGATGAAATCCGTTGTTGAGCGCCAGCTTAACCTGGATCTAAAGCAGGCCATGGTGGAGCGTCTGGTGATTGAAGGCGATGGTGTGGTGGGAATTGAAGATCAGACCGGCTTTGGATATTGCGCCCAGTGTGTAATTCTTGCGACCGGCACTTTTTTGAGCGGACTGGTTCACGTTGGGTTTCGGTCCATACAGGCGGGAAGAGCCGGTGAATTCGCCTCCTACAGCCTTCCGGAACATCTGAAAACCATAGGGTTCACCCTCGGCCGGATGAAAACCGGAACCCCCCCGCGGCTGAAAAAATCCAGCATTGATTTTTCAAAATTTACAGCCCAGGGATCTGAAGAAAATCCCAAACTATTTTCATATTTTTCCCGAAACATCGCACTGCCTCAGGTAGAAAGCTTTATGGGATATACCAATCCGGGGTGCCACCGGATTGTTCAGAACAACATCGGTCGTTCAGCGCTTTATGGTGGTGTAATTCAGGGAGTTTCCGCCAGATACTGCCCATCTTTTGAAGACAAGATCGTTAAATTTCCCGAAAGAGACCGACATCATGTGATACTGGAAGCAGAAGGACTCGATACGGAAGAAATTTATGCCAGCGGTCTTGGAAACAGCCTTCCCCTTGAAGTACAGATTGAGGTTGTCCGCTCTGTGGACGGGCTTGAGAATGCCGAAATCATGCGGCCAGCCTACGCGATTGAATACGATTATGTCAATCCGATCCAGTTGAAACCCACGCTGGAAACCAAATTGTGTTCAGGCCTTTATCTGGCCGGTCAAATCAACGGAACATCCGGATACGAAGAAGCAGCGGCCCAGGGGCTGTGGGCCGGCATCAACGCCGCATGTAAAATTCAAAAAAGGCCGCCGTTTATCCTGGACAGATCCCAGGCTTATATGGGGGTGTTGATTGACGACCTGGTCACCCGGGGAACCCGCGAGCCCTACCGCATGTTCACATCCAGGGCAGAATACCGTCTGATGCTTCGGGAAGACAATGCAGATCTGCGTCTGATGGAAACCGGATTTGAACTTGGACTCATTGACCGCAATACCCTGACAGATATCAAAGATCGAAAAAGAGAAATTGAAACTGAAATCAAACGTGTCAAGACAACGGTCATAAAACCGACCGATGCCGTTAACGCCTATCTTACCGACCATGGGACCAAACCCGTTGACAACGGGATACATCTGGATAACCTGCTGAAAAGGGCGGAACTGGACTACCGGGTTGTGCAAACCCTTGCTCCTGCTGCTCAGCCCCTGTCTTTTAAAGTAAGTCAGCAGGTCGAGATTGAAATCAAGTATGAAGGCTATATCCAGCGCCAATACCGGGAAATTGACAAATTCAGAAATCTCGAACGCATGAAAATTCCGGAATCCTTTAATTATGCCGAAATTCACGGGCTTTCCAATGAATTAAAAGAAAAACTTGAAGCAGTCAAACCCGCTTCCCTGGGCCAGGCTTCACGAATTGACGGTATGACACCTTCAGCCCTCTCTGTATTAATGATTGCGCTGAAAGTATTTGATAAACATGATTCACGGGCGTTTATGAAGTAATCAATATTCTTGACATGTTACAGCTTTAAACTTATTGTGAAAAGATATAAATAAGGATTTTATCGATGGCCGAAACAGATTATTATAAAGCATTAGGTGTTAATAAGACCGCTACCGATGACGAAATAAAAAAAGCGTATCGGAAACTTGCGATGAAGTACCATCCGGACCACGCCAAGGAAGACAAGGCTGCCGAGGAAAAATTCAAACAGGTCAGCGAAGCCTATGCGGTATTAAGCGACAAGGAAAAACGCCAGCAGTATGATACCTTCGGCTCCAGTGGATTCCAGCAGAGATACTCGCAGGAAGACATTTTCAGAGGCTTCGACATGGAAGATATCTTACGCGGGTTCGGATTGGGAGGTGCCGGCGCTTCTGCAGGAAGAAGGGGTGGCGGAAGGAAATTCTCTTTCGGGGGTGGATCACCTTTCGGAAATTTTTCCGGTCAGGAAGCGCCCATCAAAGGATCGGACTTGGTTTATGAACTGCCCCTCACAATCCAGGAAGTTATTTTGGGCGCCAGCAAGCAAGTAAGCTTTCAACATGGCCCCCAGTCTGAAAATTTAACAGTCAAAATTCCCAAAGGTTTGATCAGCGGCAAAAAATTGCGGATATCCGGAAAAGGAGAGATCGGCCCTTATGGCGGACCCGCCGGTGATCTGTACATAAAAGCCAAAATCCTTGATGATCCGATGTTTAACGTAAAGGGCCACGATTTGTACATTATGCGCAGCATCAAACTTACAGAGGCGGCATTAGGTGTCACGCTGGCGATTCCCACAATTGACGGGAAAGAACTCAGTCTCAAAATTCCTGCCGGAGTCAAACACAAAACGCAGATGAGGCTGGCCGGCAACGGCATTCCCTTCATGAATGAAGATATCAGGGGGGATATGTATGTGCAGATTGATGTCCAAATGCCAAAACATTTGACCAAGGAACAAAAAATGCTGATTGAACAATTGGCGGAGACCGGTTTATAATGATGACAAATCCAGAGCTTGTTCCTATCCTGACCAAAGAAGAGATTCAACAAAAAATCGTTGATATCGCAGGGATAATTTCCAGGGATTATGCGGGAAAAGAATTGCTGCTCATCGGTATTCTGAAAGGAGCTTTTATTTTTCTTTCGGATCTGGTCAGACATCTTTCAATTCCGGCACAGATTGATTTTGTCCGTGCATCCAGTTATGGCGATACCATGTCTTCGTCGGGTACTGTTACCCTGGCCCACACTGTTCAGATTGATGTTAGGAACAAGCATATTCTGCTTGTTGAAGATATTGTCGATACCGGTTTGACGTTGTCTGGTCTTCAGAAATATTTTCTCTCACAAGGGCCTGCATCCATCAAAATTTGTGCTTTAATTGATAAATATGAAAGACGAGAGACGGATATCCGGGTTGACTACACATGTCATACCACCCATGAAGGGTTTCTGGTTGGCTATGGCCTGGATTACGCCGAAAACTACAGGGGATTACCAGGCATATATCATCTAAAAATATAAGCAGCGAGGCGAATGTCATGATCGTAACCTGTGAAGTGTGCTCTACAAGCTTTAACCTTAGCGATGAACTCATTAAACCGTCCGGTTCAAAAGTTCGATGTTCAAAATGTAAAAAAGTTTTCAGCGTTTATCCGCCTATTGCAGAGGAGCCATCTCTGGAGCTACCCATAGAAACTTCCGACATCAACTTAGGATTTTCTACTGTCCCTCCCCTTTTTGATTTCTCTCAGCTTGATGAACAGGAAGCTCAGAAGATTACTCCTTCGGATCATTCATCCGAAGCGCGTTCTTCGCCAAAAGAATATTTGGATATTACCGAATATGATTTTACGGAAATTGACAAATTAATTCAGTTAGATAAACCAGATAATGCAGGGACAGATAAATTAGAGACAGATAAATTAGAGACAGATAAATTAGAGACAGATAAATTAGAGACAGATAATGATCTCTTGTTTTTTCCTGGAGATATAGCTCCTGAACCCTCCCTTTCAGTCATTGAGCCTCTGGTAGCTCAATTTCCTTCTGAAGAACCGGATAACCTGCTGGAAATTGACCTTTCGGATATTTCACTGGATCAGTCTGTATTCATGGATCTGATGGATGATCTCGACTCTGATTTGACTACACCTCCTTCTGATCAAAGCATTGAAAAACAGCTTACAGGTATGTATATGGCGCTTCAAACAAAAACGGAGTCTTTTGAGTCAAAGCCGCTGGAAGCGCCCTTGGATGAATTTGAAAAATCATTAGAAATGGACATTGGTGCCGTTTCACTCTTATCTCCTTCTGATGAAGAAGCATCCTATAACCGGGAGATGGATATTGCCGAAACAAAGAATAAAAAAAGTCAAGAAACAGAAAGTGATCTGTTTCTTGAGGATGATCTCAACGGATTCAACGACGTTGAAGATATGGATCTGTCCGACATCGAAACCCTTCTGGAAGAACAGGACGATAGCAAATATATAGCATCTTTAGCTGATGGTGCTGGAAGATTAAAACGTTCTGATTCGGTCATTGTTCCAGCATTTTCAGCCACAGAAACCGATAATACGGTGGAAATGGAAGAGCAGTTTCTTACATTTGATGAACTTCAACTGGATAAGGATGAATCAGAATCTGCTACACTGCTGGAAGTTTAGGTATCTTTTTCTCCTGCTATCGAAATTCCTGAACCCC
>CAIMCT010000422.1 GCA_903839535.1 uncultured Desulfobacteraceae bacterium | reverse complement strand
TTGGTCCCCCACCCCAACCCTCCCCCGCTGGGAGAGGGAGTTTATGAAAAGCGCAGATTATGCCAGTTCGCAGTATAAATGAAAAAACACCACGATCTGGGAGATTTTTTCATGTGAGTTGCCTAAAGTTCGCTTTATATTGATGCTAAACGGTATCATATTGAGCAATATAGTCAATCTCTTTATTGCATGTACAACCTACATGGCATAAATCACCGCGTAAATCCAGCCCGTTCCATATACAGCAGCACTTCCTGAGCTGCCTCATCCGGAGTCATGTCTGTCGTGTCAATATAGACTTCAGGATTTTCCGGGATTTCATAGGGATCACTGACACCGGTAAATTCCTTGATGAGTCCGGCGCGAGCTTTGGCATAGAGACCTTTTCGATCTCTATTTTCGCAAATATCAACCGGAGTCCCAACATGGACTTCAATAAAGCCGCCATAAGGTTCAATGATTTGGCGAATGTGCCGGCGGGTTGAAGCGTATGGTGCAATAGGCGCGCATATGGCGATTCCCCTGTTTTTGGTGATTTCACTGGCCACATAACCGATCCTTTTTACATTGAGATCCCTGTGTTCTTTGGAAAACCCCAGTTCGCTGGACAGGTTTTGGCGAACAATATCGCCATCCAGAAGGGTTACGGGCCTGCTTCGCATTTCGAGGAATCTGGCATGAAGGATTCGGGCGACCGTAGATTTTCCCGCTCCGGACAGGCCAGTAAAAAAAACGGTAACTCCCTGTTTGTGCCGGGGAGGATATGCCTGCTGAATGGCTTCTACAACTTCAGGAAATGAAAACCAGTCCGGTATCTTACGACTATTTCGAAGTTTGCTGTGAAATTCATCATTGCTCATAAAACGGGTATGAACTCCCTTGGGGACTTCGCTGACCGGCAAAAAAACATCCTCATCCACCACATAAACCATTTCCTCGAATGGAACAATTTCAATCCCCAGTTCTTCGGTAAAAGATGTGACCAGATTTATGGCCGCATTTTTTTCGTAAAACGGTTTGCCGCCTGCATTAGGACCCGGACTGGCATGATTCGGACCAACAATAAAATGTGTGCATCCATAATTTTTTCGAATGATGGCATGCCATAGGCTCTCCCGTGGTCCTGCCATCCGCATGGTAAGAGGGAGCAGACTCAAATGCATCATGTTGGCCGGATAGTTTTTCCCCGCAGCCAGATAGCAATGGGTTCGGGTATAGTAGTCCATGTCGCCGGGATTGACATTCCCCGCCACAGGGTGCAGTAACAAATTGGCTTTGACCTGGGCCATTGCGCGAAGCGTCAATTCATACTGAGCACGATGCAACGGATTTCGGGTGTGAAATCCAACAATACGGCGCCAGCCCAGTTTTTTAAACAGATTGCGCATTTCAAGCGGAGAATGCCGTATGCTCTTGAAGGCGGAATGCAGCGGGAGCTGAATCCCTTCAATAGTTCCGCCAACATAATATTTTCCGGGTGAATCAAAAAGACAGCGAACCCCGCTATGCTCCGGATCCTGAGTGCCATAAACCGCTTCAGCCTCCTTCTCCTTTTCGATGGGCCAGATGTCCTTGACATGGAGAACCGCCAGCATAAACCCCTCATTGTCCCGCAGGGCCACGGACTGACCGGATTCAATACGCTGTGCTTCCGACTCTGAAATTCCCAGACAGACAGGAATCGGCCACAGGGTTTTATCCTGAAGCCGCATGCGATCCAGAACCGATTCATAGTCACTTCGGTTCATAAACCCTTTCAGAGGTGAAAAAGCGCCGTTCATAATGAGTTCAAGATCAGAAGCGGCCGAGGCGGAAAGCGTGATGCTTTGAAGGCTCCTGGAAAGGGCCTTCAATACGCCCGCCCGCTCTTCACTCACTATCAAATTGACAAGTTCGCCACTATGTGCAGTAAAAAAAGAACTCATATATTGCCTCCATTTATATCGGGGATCAGGGTTTGGGAATCAATCCCAAAAGCTGTCCAGCGTATTTTAATAGCAGCTTCAAATCATACCACCAACTGGTAGATACCGAATAAAACGCCTCCGCAGAATAGCATTCATCAGGACTTGGCGAAGGCCCGAAATTCACCAGCGCTTCGGTAACAATTCCGGGCTTTGCTCTGATATACAGCAATCGCCAGTCATAAGGCATGGACTTCACCATTTCAGTACTCAAGGGAGTGACCCCTGTAAAACAAAGATTCCCCGAAGCCACACTGATAAGCGCGGGTAAAAACCGCAGAAAAACATCCCGCCATCCAACCGGGATCATGGGTGTCTGCGAAGAAGATACACATGGCTGAAATGCGCGGGCAGTCGGCGCAGTCGCTGAAAGAAAGCTGTACAAGGTAAAAGTCTTCCAGAGATGTTCTTCAGATTCGGACGGAAGCCGAAGAACCTGGCTTTTAAACCAGACTGGCCCTTGTCGCGTGAATTTCAAATAAATTGCGGTAACAAGCAAGGCTGGCCATGTAATCAGCAGAAGAATGATTGCAGCACTTCGCGTCAAAATCGTCCGCCACCAGTGTAGTCCAGAAGATTGAGACATTCGCCCAATAATAAAATCTTCTCTTATAGCAATCACTGAACCCAATCGAACATTTATCAGCAGATTTCTATCAACCAGAGAACTGGATATTTCAAGAGATTCACCAATATAGCTACCCTTAAAAACAATTGAGTTAGTGATGGTGGTTTTTTCATCAATCACACAATCACTTCCAACGGTAACGTAAGGCCCTATCTGAACCCCTTTGGATATACTGCAGTTTTTGCCGATATAAACCGGTGGGATCAATCGTGCGTTAGGATGAAGGCGAACGTTTCTGGCCAACCATATCCCAGGCTCAATTTCCCTTCCGGTCATTAGCAGCGAACTGACTTCCTTCGACAAAACAGCCCGATGCCCCTCTAACAGGGCGGAGTATGACAATACGTTCATGGGTTTTGAAACCGGGATGCGACGGCATTGTCCATTGGCATAAGCCGTCAAGAACCGGTATAAATCGGTTTCATCAACATTTATCGGAAAATCCTGCCTGCACGAAAAGGGAATCCATCCCCATCCGGTCCAGCAGGAGCTGTTTTCGGTATCCTGAACGTATTCATATAAAATCGGGAATAAGCTGTCTTCCGGGCAGAAGTGCTGCGCAACATTCGATATGACCAGGCGGTTTACATGAACCAGAAGGATAGGGTCATTTTCTGGCATGTTCAGCAAATGAATTGGTCGATAGGGTTTTTCCGAATCCTTGACCAAATGATACCTGCAAGTTACCCCCCAACGAGAACCATCCCCCAACAAGTTTTTATAGGATTCAGGGTAATTGCACAAAACGATATCAAAGAACTTAAAACCCTGCAGTACAAGTTGTTCAAGCAGATGCTGAATAAAAGGTCTATCCATCAAGGGCAGCAGTGAAGGGGTCTGCTCTTTTCTCTCCAATTGCTTTTCAGGCCATTCCTGCGTACTTACCAAAAATGCTCTCATATATCCCCTATCCCCAATGGCGGAGGCGAGGGGAGAGTTGTTTTATCGACCCTCATCCCTCGTATCTCTCCTCAAATTTAATAGGCCCCTCTTCCAAAAAGAACGGCAGGGATTGTCTTCAATAAAATTTTGAGGTCAACCCACAAACTCTGGCTTTCAATATATTCAGCATCCAGCTTAACCTGCTGGGAAAAGGGAATGTCGCCCCTGCCACTGACCTGCCAGATACAGGTCAAACCGGGTTTTACATCCAGCCTTCTGCGATCGGAAAGGGTATATCTGGCTACTTCCTTGGGCACTGGAGGACGCGGCCCCACAATGGACATTTCACCCTTTAGTACATTCCATATCTGGGGAAGTTCATCAATGCTGAATTTTCGAATGATCCTACCAATCCAGGTGATCCGGGGATCTTTTTTCATCTTGAAAGTGATACTGTCCTGATGATGGCTTTGCTCCAGTATCGTGTCCTTCATCGCTTCAGCATTCACCACCATGGACCTGAATTTGATAAACTGAAATTCTCTGCCCCATTTTCCAACACGCGCCTGCGAAAAAAGCACCGGCCCCCCGTCTGTAAGTTTTATTGCAGCAGCAACCACGATAAAAAGGGGAATGGCCGGAATCAACACAGCCAAGGATATCAGAATATCCAGCGCACGCCCGAAAAATTTTGCTGTTCCTACAACCCAGACCCATGCGTATTTTTTTCGAATGTAATGGATCCGTTTGCCAATGGAATTGATGCTTCCGGCATCGCCGTAACGACGGTAAAGCGCTTCCATCATTTCGATACGTCTGTCAGAATGATTCTGATCAGATTCAACACCTGATGAATATCCGTTCAAATCGCGATCCTTTTTTACGGTTTTTCCTTAAAAGCGAATTCAGGATTCTTTAATAAACGCTCATGGCATGGTCTATGCCGCCCCCATGAATGAAAATTTTCGTGTCTTTCGTGGTTTAAAAGTATTTTCACTGTAAAGAACAAGAATTAGCCAAAAGAACGGATAGCCATTTCCCTGTCTTCCAATATCTCAACAATGCGGTGCATGCGAACCAGCTCAAACAGCGCCTGAACAGGTTTTTGAACGCTCACCAGTTTCATATCCCCGCCGTTGCTTGTGATTGTTCTAAGCCATGACAGAATAACACCGCATCCGGAACTGTCCACGAATTGAACATGGTTCATGTCCAGGATAATTTTTTTGGATTTTTTGACAATAGACAACATTTGAGACTTGAACCATTTGGCATTGCCGGCATCCAGTTCTTTTTCCATCAAGGTGACTATCGTTATTTCGCCGATATTTTCTGTGATTAGTTCCATGTATTACCCCCATCCCACTAAAAAGCAATTACAAACTAACAGTTACTATTTCGTAATTCATAATTCGTAATTTACAAAGATGGCTTCAAAAAAATTTTCAATTTGGTATAGTTTGTATTGTCTTTGTCTCTTGAATAAACAACATCATCCATAATTTGAGAAACAATATAAATACCAAAGCCGCCATCCCTTGATCCGTCAAAATTGGGATGAGGAACATCTTCCGGATTAAAACTTTTTCCCTTGTCAACGAATTCAATCAGAAACATATCTGGGAACAGACTGGCGGTCACCTGAACAATGGCATCGGATCGTCCGCTATAGGCATGGCGGATGATATTGGTGACAACTTCGGTTACCGCCAGCTCAATCATGGATATTCGGGCTTCGCATAGCAGTTCTTCAGGAATGGGTTCACAAAAATTTCGAATGAATTGCCGAATGCCGGACAGTTCCTTCAAATCACTCGAAAACGTCATTCTTGACTCGACATCTGGCTGTAACATCGGTATATCATGCGGATCAATTTTCACAACAACACAGGTAAAATCATCCCTGAATGTTTCCGTCCCTGAAAACTTCACAATATCGGCCCATACGCCCTTTATGATTTCATTCGGCGATAGTCCGGAACATGCCTTGACGGATTTCACCAAACGTTCTTCACCAAAAAGATGGCCATGTGAATCCATGGCTTCGGTAAGTCCGTCGGAGTAGAAGAAAAAGAAATCACCCTTGCTAAATGGCGCAATAAACTGGGTGAAGGGTTCGGTTTCCGGAAACCCGATCGGCATATTTATTCCTTGAAGCAGGATGCATGTTTGGCTTTCTTTAAGATATTGAATGGTTCGCATGTGGCCGCAATCAACAAAGCGCATCTGATTTCTGGAAAGATCAAACCTGGCATAGCACAGGGTGACGAATGTCTCCAGTTCCTCCATTTGGTGAATCATGGCGGACTGAACACGGCCAACAATGGCATCGGGTTCCGGCAGCATGTCATCATGGGCGCAAGATAATTCAAGCTCATGAATCGCACGAAGAAAATAACTTTTTAGTGCGGCGCCCATAAGCGCCGAAGCAATGCCCTTGCCCATAACATCGCCAACCACCACATCTAAGCACTGGGAATCAATGGTAATAAAATCATAGAAATCACCGTCCACTTTTTGAGAGGGAATTGTCCAATTGGCAATTTCCATCCCCTTGAAATTTTTTGGGGGAATTCCCATCAGCAGGGCCTGCTGAATCTTTGAGGCGGTTTCGATTTCTTGATCCCTGGATTTTGCCAGTTCCGCCTCAACACGGCGAAGCCGTTTGGCCTGTGCGTCTGTTTCAATGGCTTTGTCCACCAGAGCTATAAGCTGCTTAGGATTGAAGGGTTTGGTGATATAGTCAAATGCGCCGTACCTCATGGCCTCAACAGCGCTGGTGAAATCCTCACTTGCAGTAAGCATGATGGGAGATATATCCCGAACATTTTTTCTGATAAACTGCAGGCATTCAATGCCATCCATGACCGGCATTTCCAGATCCAGAATAACGGCGCGGATTTCATTTGAAATCAGATCTACAGCCTCTTTCCCGTTTTGAGCGGTAATCACTTCAAACCCGGTTTTTCCAAATAATTTTTTGAGAATAATCCGGATTATCGGATCATCATCTGCAATAAGGATTTTTCCGCGATGAGGATTCATGCACTAACCCTTCTGACATCTATTTTTTGAATTCAAAATGAACCCGGCGGTTTTTGGCCCAGGACGTTTCATTCTGACCCGAATCGGCCGGTTTCTCTTTCCCATAGCTGACGCTTGTCAATTTGGATAAAGGAATCCCCAAATCCACCAGGAACGACATGGCGCTTTCCGCCCGTCGCTCTCCCAGGGCTATGTTGTATGCAACCGTTCCGCGATTATCCGTATGACCTTCGACAATTACGGATACATTCGGGTTGTTTTGCATCCATTCGGCTTTGCGTTTCAACACATCGCGGGCTTCCTGGACAAGGACCGCACTGTCAAACTCAAAATAAATATCTTCTGAAACAAAACTGCTCCGCGTTGCAGACTGCGCTGAATCCAGCCCGCCCGCTCCACCTGCTTTTCCTGCGGCTTGATCCTTTAACCTCTGCTCGTCAAATCCTCTTTGTTTGGCCAGAGCATCCTGCCTGGCTTTTTCAGCATCCCTTGCCGCCGCATCGTCAGAAGCCTGAGTTCCAGAGGTGTCAGAATATATTTTTTTCTTACCACATGAAACCATAAGGGTCATTGCCGGTAAAACCATCATTAGAGTCAACAGAATCCAGATTTTTTTAGTCATGATACACATCCTTTTTGTTTATTAAGTTCATCAATATTTGCCTCGTTGCTATAGCTTTTAAGATAGTGATTTTGGGAAGGCAGCAGGGAGGGAATAGTACTCTTTCGTACATTCCCGACCGATAACGCACCCAAAATCTTTATCTTTAAGATAATGATTTTGGGAAGGCAGCAGGGAGGGAATAGTACTCTTTCGTACATTCCCGACCGATAACGCACCCAAAATCTTTATCTTTAAGATAATGATTTTGGGAAGGCAGCAGGG
>CAIMCT010000421.1 GCA_903839535.1 uncultured Desulfobacteraceae bacterium | reverse complement strand
CTCCTCCCCACGCACGCCCGCAAATCCGTCCCCGTCAAACCCAACCCCATCAAATTCTTCTCCCTCTCCGTGATCGCCCTCCTCCTCGCCCTCACCTCTGCCGCCTCCCCTGCCACCACCTTTTCCACCGCCACCACCCTGGCCGCCTTTTCTACCGCCGCCGAGGGCATTGATAACCTGATCAATGATCAAATCCGTTACGTTTTCCGACATTCCGCCGGTTGCCGATCCTTGCTGTGTGGATTTTCCGGCATAGCCCTTCACTATTTCCCCTGCTACATAGCCGAGTCTTTGAATCACTTCATTTTTCATTTTGTCACTCCTTTTTTTCCCGACCTTATCGGGTGACATCAATTAATGTCTGCTGTAATGTGGAGGTAGCTCTCTCTCCTGTCTTGATAAAAAGTATGAATTATGAATTATGAAGGCGACATATTCATGCTTTTTTCATACTTCATACTTCAATTTATTGCGTTGGTCAGCACCGCCGGCCGTTGTCTTTCACGCCTGCCATTGAGGAGCGTAAGTGCTATGCATGAATCGCACTTACGCCCTTACGATGCGACTATCCCTATTCCTCCTTGACCGTATTTGCGTCAAAGGCATTCAGCCTTTGCATAATAGCGTTCAACCGATTCTGGAGTTCCTCTTTTCGCTGTGTCAGGAAATCATGCTCGTTTTGCGGCATTGATGAATATTCGCCGCCATCCCATCCAGCCCGGCGGCATTGGCCCCTGCCGCCGCCGAATCGATTCCGACGACCCGCACCACTTCCAAATCCACAACCTTGACCTGCTACATATGTGCTTTGATCGCCTGCACAAAATCCCGACGTTCGCCCTGACATCGGGCCATTCCCCATGGGTCCTGTTCGATCTCCATCTGGCATTTTTATCACCTCCTTTCCCTGTTGCAATTCTGTTGACCCCCCTTTAAAACGCCAACATTCGTGCTTTTGCCCCACAGTTTCCATCCCTGACCGTTGATGGCAGTCAATGATATATACGGCCCAGGGTTCGCACTCCTTGGCCGGAGAAAGAAGGTCAGATGTTCGAATTACAGCCCCAGATGCCGGGCCAGGTCTTCCCATATATTTTTGACCGCAAGCGCGCCATCAGAATGGGGATCATATTCGATAACCGTTTTCCCCTGTACCATTGCCTTTGTAAAGACCGGATCAAAAGGGATACTGCCCAAGACGGTCATGTTTTTTTCTTTCGTATATGCTTCGATGGCCTGTCCCATTTCGGGATTGAGGTCATATTTGTTGACACAGACCATGGCCGGGACCCTGAAGAAGGCGACCAGCTCCGCCACCCGCTCCATGTCGTGCCTGCCCGAAATCGTGGGCTCTGTCACGATGAGCGCCGCTGTAGCTCCGCCAAGGGAGGCGATTACCGGACAACCGATGCCTGGAGGGCCGTCCGTTAACAGCAGATCCAGGTTTTTCTTTTCGGCAAGCAATTTCCCCTGCCGCCTGATCAGGCTGACGAGCTTGCCCGAATTTTCCTCGGCGATTCCCAGCCTTGCATGAGCCATGGGCCCGAACCGCGTATCGGAAAGAAACCACTCCCCGCATGTATCCTGAGGAAACGCGATAGCCTTCTCCGGGCAAAAATAATAGCAAACCCCGCATCCCTCGCATGCAATGGGATCCACAATAAACGCTTCGCTGATGGCGTTCCATTTGCACATTACCTGGCACAAGCCGCATTGCGTACACATATCCGGGTTGATTACCGCCGTATGGCCGGACTCAAAATCATGACGCTCCACAATCCGGGGATCCATGATCAGATGAAGGTCCGCTGCGTCCACATCCGCATCGCAAAGCACCATCCCCTTCGCCAGGGAAGCAAAAGCGGCAAGCAGGCTTGTTTTACCGGTTCCGCCTTTTCCGCTGATAACGATCAGTTCTTTCATAAGACGTCTCTTTTCCTTGATTCCTGGTGATTATTCTGAGTTGGTGTTTGAGAGAGGATTTCTGCAATCCGATGGTGCAGGTTCAGAAATCTTTCTTTCCATTCTGGCATCACTTTCACAAGCATTTCGCCCCGCGAATAGGCCTCTGCGATTTTTCGATCAAAAGGGATCTCCATCAAAATGGGCATTCTTAGGCCTTCTGCATACTCCCTGACGCGATCATCGCCCATGTCCGAGCGGCTGATAACCAGTCCGCAGGGAATATTGAGGATTTTGACGGCCCCCACGGCAAGTTTGAGGTCGTGCATACCGAAAGGCGTGGGTTCGGTTACCAGAAGAACAAAGTCCGCCCCTTTCATGGCGGCGATGACTGGGCACGACGTTCCGGGAGGGGCATCGATAATGGTCATGGCGCCGGGCCTTGCGTATTCCCGTACTTTTCGAATCAAAGGGGGAGACATGGCTTCGCCGACCCGCAGTTTCCCATGAACAAATTCCAGCCCGTTTCGGCTGCCCCGCTCAATGACACCGATTTCGCGGCCCGTCTCCGTGATGGCATTTTCTGGACAAACGCGCATGCAGCCGCCGCAACTATGGCAGAGTTCAGAGAAAGGCAGGACGGTTTTGCTCATGATGACAATCGCCTTGAACTGGCAGATATCCTGACACTTGCCGCAAAGATTGCACTTTTTCATATCCACTTCGGGAACCGGGGTGTTAATGACCACGGTTTCATGAATTTCGGGCCGGATGAAGAGGTAAGCATTTGGCTCCTCCACATCGCAGTCCAAAAGTTGAACATCGCCCCCAAGAGAAACGGCCAGGTTCGTGGCGATCGTTGTCTTGCCCGTACCGCCCTTTCCGCTTGCTATACTGATAATCATCATTTACTCCTTGCCTGATTTATTCGTGGGATATTCTTTACCGGCCTCCTGGCCGTGGCCCCGCCCACCACCTGAACCTGGATCATCGCCGTCTTTGGGCCGCTCTTCTACAATCGGAGCCTCCTGACTCTTGACATTAAGCATTTAACATGCCAGCGTTGAATGTATTTATAATATGCTGAATTTTATGTTTAATAAGATATATGGTGAATTGACGATTATTATATTGTCGCAAATTTGCAACCCTGCATGAACAGTAGTGTTTGGATATTGCGACTTAAATCGATCAGAAAAGCCGCGCATTGCTCCGCCGATCCTTACCCGATTGAACTGCTTGCATGAGCTGACGGGTCGATAAAACATCAGTCGCAATAATGCTACTTGTTTAACCTATAAGCATAGCAATATAGCGACTGAATTCCATCTCCCTCCATGCAGCATCACCATTTTATATCAATGAATATCATCTGGTTATATCTTTATTTTATTTTAATAATGATTTGGCACTATATTTGCTTTTGTCCATTTCATAGACTCACAAACTCAGGTGGATACAGATGAAAGCAGCTTTTGCAGTCTGGAACAAACGAATCGCCCCGGTATTTGATGTAGCCAGAGATATCCGGCTGGTTGAGGCTGAATCCGGGCGTATAGTCCGTGAAAGAGATGAAAAACTGCCTGCGAATTCGGGCTCTGAAACAGGTCGCTGCCTGATTAGACTCGGCGTTGACACGCTGGTTTGCGGAGCCATTTCCCGGCTAATGCTATCCCAGATAGCGGCTTATGATATTCGCGTGGTCTCTTTTGTCGCAGGAGATATTTGCGAAATCATTCAGGCATGGCTCTCCGGCGATTTTAGAAAAGAGGCGTTTACCATGCCTGGATGCCGCAAAGGCCGGTTGTCCGGGATGGATTCATTGGGAAAAAAGGCACATCGTGCAAACAGACATGGCGGTTGTATGAATCCGCGTGGCGGCCAAGGCATCAACTGAGCGGCGAGTACCGCTTTCGAACTCAAAAAGGAGCATGTTATGGTAAAAATTGCAGTTAGTTGCGAAGAACCTGGTCTGGATTCGCTGGTAGATCCCCGGTTTGGCCGTGCCGCCGGATTTTGTATAGTCGATCCGGACACCCTTGAATCCAGTTTTGTAGATAACGGATCATCGCAAGCAATGGCCCAGGGAGCCGGCATACAGGCGGCTGAAACGGTTTGCCGAT
>CAIMCT010000420.1 GCA_903839535.1 uncultured Desulfobacteraceae bacterium | reverse complement strand
TTATGGAAAGCGCAGATTATGCCCGTTCGCAGTATAATTGAAAATTGGCCGACGCTCTTGTGTCGGCTACAAGAGCGTTTCTCACGCGAAGGCGCAAAGAATATTTATATCCCGCCTAGCGGGGAGGCGAAAGAAAATTAGAAAACTGTTAAGGAGTCCTGTTCCATGAATCAATATGCCCAGCCCAAATACGCCATTCGACCCGTCGTGCCGGAGACTGTCTATACCAACCGGAATGAACATCTGAATTATCTGTATCAGGCAGCGCTGAATGCCATCGAACGCCGCAGTATGTCCGTGGTGCTGCTGGGGCGGCGGCGTATGGGAAAGACCGAAATCTTCAAGCGCGTAGTCAACCGGCTGTTTTTTGAACAGGAACATCATTCGGATATTCACCGATCCGTCGTGCCGGTTTACTACAGTTTTAAAGATACAGTATCGGACAAATGGGATTTCAGCATTAAATATGTTGAAAATTTTATCCGATATTATCTGGCGTTTCGGTTAAGAGATTTAAAAATCCTTTCCTCTACAGAAGTAACACAGGAAAATTTGATTGTTTTTTTAAAGAAACGGCTCGATCAATTTAAGGAACTGGAAGGTGCGTTAAATTTTTATGAAGGTTTTATGAAGAAAAACGTAACACATCCGGAAGATGCCGCTTTATGCCTTCCCAGACGTGTGTCCGACTGGCATGAAGCAACGATTGTGATGTTTCTGGATGAATTTCAGAATACCCGTCTCCCTCAATATAATTTTGATGTGGTGGGTTTGATGCAGGAGGCGGTGGAATCCCCAACATGTCCGCATTTTGTAACCGGTTCGGCCATAAGCATTCTGGCTAAGGAAATTCTGGGAAGAGGATCTTTGTTTGGCCGGTTTCGAAGCAGACCTATCGAATCCATGACCGAATATTGGGGAGCGGAACTGGCGCTTAAAGCCGCCTGTCACTATAAAGCTGATATTGCCGAAACCATGGCTCCTGTGGTGGCGGAGCGATGCGGAGGAAACCCTTTTTATATCACGGCTGTCATTCAGCAATCGGTAGAGCTGAACAAACCCATGACAGATGAAACCGTGTTAAATGAAATACTGGCGGTTGATTTGTCATCCGGCTTTATCTGGGGTGAATTGAATGATCAGGTCAGCGGGTGGATAGCACGAATCAACGAATACAACATCACAAAATGGGTGTTGTATCTGTCTGCTATGGAAGAGGGCGATAGAATCGATCTGGATAGAATTCACCGGCAACTGCTTGAAAAAGAGGGAAAGGATGTATCGGTTGACATAATTCGGGATGTGCTGATCAAGCTGTCCCGTGGCGATCTGCTGGATTATATGGAGCTGGGCGGCTGGTTCAGGAAAGTTCAGGACCCGATTTTGCTGGAATTCCTGAAAGTTTGGGGGCGAATCGAAGTTGAAGGCTTTAGTGCATACCTTGTTCAAAAGGAAATTCAGCAGAAATATCAATTGCTGGAAAAAAAAATCAAGGATCAATTGGGGTATCTGGCGGAAATATATATGGCTCAGATATTATGGAACTGTCAGAACAGAACATTAGCCGGAAAATGGTTTCACAGTGATACCGATATCACCATTCCGTGGCATTTCAATTATATCTGGCACAGAACCAGGCTGGGTGCAGGCAAGGATATGGAGCTGGATATTGAGGCTGCGGCCGGATCTGAAATATGGATTGGCGAAAGTAAATGGTGGAAAGACCGGAAAGCGGGTATCCATGACGTTGAAATTCTGATGAGCAAGGGCGATTTGTTTCGGCGGAAAGAAGGCCCAGGACTTAAAACGTTACGCATCTGGTTTTTTTCCTACAGTGGATTTACAGAAGAAGCCGAGGAGTTTATCAAAGAAAACTGCATTTTGTGGTCGTCTAAAAAAGAGCTGAATGATCTGCTGAATTATGCAGGGCTGCGGCGGTTGCCGGAACTTTAGTATTATGGTATGTCCTTTATTTCCAGGCGGACACGCCGTACCGGATGCTCTCCGAAGATATGTACGGCGGAGGAACACCGATTTAAACATTTATGAATCAGGGGGCGGATAAAGCTCCGCCCCCTAATACCTGCACCCGCCCCCTGCACCTTTTTTACTGATTCAGACCTGCCCCCTTATTCTACGCCCTGTACCTGATATTTGGCGCCTTTCCAGGCAAAAATGCCGCCGGGATATCGAAGCACGTTTTTGTACCCCAGCTTCCGGGCCCAAACTGCACCGTTATGGCTGCGCGTGCATTTGACAAAACCGCAGTAAATCACAATGGTTTTCTCGGTGTCGGGTCCAAGAATGGTCTTGTAATCCTCAATTGTTTTGTCGCCGGTTTCTTTGGTATCCCAGGTGAGCATGTCCGGAATCGGAAACAGAAATTGTTTGGCGCCGGGGACATGTTCTTTTTTGTAGCTGTCATTATATGGCATGGTGTCGATGACGAGAACATCTTTTTTTTCATCCATCATTTTCTTCAATTCCTCGGTGGACACAATGTCGTAACCGCCGCGCTGGATTTCCCGCGCCAGTTTGATCGCGCCCTGCTCTTTTTCCAATTCTTCCTCGAACTTGTCCTTTCCAAAGGCGTGGGCGAATGTGGCAAGTCCCATAATCAAGATTCCGATCAGCAAATTTCCAAACATTTTTTTCATTCGAATTTCATCTCCTTTTGTATTGTGAAACGGGTGAAGTAATCCCTGAGCCTGTCCAGTCGGATGGCTCGGTAAAAACGCCAGGCGTACAGATACAAGATGCCAGCCATAAGCACAAAGTCTCTGTAAGTAGCAGTGCGAAGACCATGAAAAGCTTTGGCTTCGGGGTCCTGAGGTCCAAAGCAGCCGCAGTCGATATCCAAGCCTAAATAAATGCCGTAAGACAGAATGGCGATGAACATGATCACCATACCGGTTATGATTGCAAGGCTTCCATAGATATCCAGAATCAGACCAGCACCGGCGATGATTTCAAGGGAAGAAATCAGTATTGCCGCAGGCATCACCCAGGTTTTAGGCAACAGACCGTAGGCATCAATCAGAACACCGAAAGAAACCGGGTCCAGAAATTTGGTGATCCCGGACCAGATAAACACAGCGGCAAGAAGGTATCTCACCCCATGATAGAACAGCATTCCAACGCCTCGCAGATTTCTTTCATATCTTCCCTCCATTGAAAAGAGGGTAAAAATTGTAGAATTGTCTTGATAATATGATGTTATGGGTTATAACGATCATCTGATCGAGACAGGTAATCAACATTTTGAATGAAGACCCTCTCTGTTTCTATTTATTAAACTCTGTTGAATATGTCAAATTCATATAAGTTATCATCAATGCCTGTTTATTACTTTTGGTTATACTGTGAATGGACATAATATGCGATTTACATAAACTCCCTATCCCAACAATGGGTTCAAAAACGCAAAATTATGCCAGTTCGCATTATTTGCGGGTGCGAGATGTTTTTTTTACGTTAAAAAGGAGAGAAGAAAAATGAAGCCAATTAAAATCGTTGTTGTCTTTTTTTTGTTTTTTACGCTCGGATGCGCCTCCATGACGGATTCAGATCAGCGAATTTCTCGCAAAAGTGCCGATTCGCCCGAAAACGTTCTGACCCCTGTGGATTATTCCCAGTTTGGCAGACCGCCGATTCCGGTGAAAATTCTGCTGCTGATTCCGTCCGAGTTTGAGCGCTTCGAGCATGTCAGCAACTATGAGGGAAGCAGCCTCCGTCACCGACTCGGCCGGGATGCCGAGCTGGAAATGAGAGATGCCTTCGGGATAGAATTCGCCAAGGTTGAGGTATGGCCGGTGCGAAGCGAAACCAGGGCGACCGAGATGCTTTCGCCAAGAGATTCGGAAAACACCCATGTTCGGGCCTATGACTATGTGGCGATACCTAAATTCCTGCGCGTAGATTCCACGGAAGGCAATGAGAAGTATGGATTTGAAATTGATCTTCAAGTGGAGTTTAACGCAAAAAATGGCTCAAGCATTACCGTCAAAGGCCATGGAGAGTCAATGATAGGAAAATACGCGCAATCAACACCGGAAAAAGGTGCCAACCTGACACTTCAGTATGCAATTTCCGCCCTTCTGGATGGCATTGAAAAAAGACGGAATCTTTTTGTGCGCTGATGATCGGGTATCGTTTTTTTTGACATATTTCCCAATGTACGATAGTATCGCCACCATGGAAACGACATTAAAACTCTACCCCAGACCGATCGAATCGCGTGTTGCAGAAGTCTTGGCAGACACGCCTGTTGTGTTGATCGCAGGCCCCAGTCAAGCTGGAAAAACCACATTAGCGCGCGGTTTTGCCGGTAAACATGGGATGCATTACCTTTCGCTTGATTCCTCGCTTATGAAAGATGAGACATTGAACACAGCACCAGCGATACTCCTTGTAACCATTCTTGTTTCGAAGGTTCCTGATAACCTGCCAACGATGCTGGGCATAAGCGCCGGAACGGCAGCCATTTCAATTGGAACTACAGGCATATGTGGCAGCAAGGGAGCCGGGTCGCTCCATCCGGAACTGGGAGACTTTATTACCTCTGGAGGCGTGTTCTCGGCTGAACGGCTTCAGTTCTTTCTTTGGACTGTGATCGGCGTATTCGCCTTTGTCAGTGCGACGCTGGTGCAGGATCCGTCCACGGTAAACGAACTGCCTCAGATCCCGGATAGCTTTATCTCCCTTATGGGGCTTAGCTCGCTCGGCTATCTGGCAGGAAAGGTCGCCAGAAAGCCGGGACCGATCATCAACCAATTGGCTCCGCCCCCGCCATACACCGCCGCCGGAACGACTCTACGCATAATTGGTGTAAATTTGTCGCCACGCGCTCAGGTAAGACTCAACGGAGAGCTGTTGCGAACGGGAGAGATATCTGTTGATTCCAAGGTGCAAACGGATACGCAATTCGTTGCGGAGTTAGTTTTAACTCCGACTACAATAGCTCCTGCTGCCTCAGGAGTTGCTGTTGTAAAGGTTAGTAACCCTGACGGTCAAAGCGCAGAGATATAAGGTGATTGGTTCCGGTTTCATGGCTATCAAATCCGGATATCTCATTGAATTAAATCAGGATTTCACATGATTTTCTCCGTAACATCCGCGTTGATAAAACATATACGCTCGAACCCCAGGGCTGTGACCACGAACTTCTTTAACCGCAAGTTCCGATATCTGTCCGCAAGCCGGCGCCCATAGTCCATGACCTGTGATCTTCCCTCATCCATTGCCTGTCTAACTAAGGGCAGGGCATGAGATTCAGCCAAGGGCATGGACAGTATCGCTTCCCCGCTCAAGCCCAGTTGCTTCAGACTCAGAAATTTAAACTCAATCAGCACATCGAATATCTTGCCGTGCCGCATGTCCGGCCGGATGATCATGGTCAGGTCCGCATACCGACGCTTAAGTTCCGGTTCCGAATCCATGATGTACAGGAT
>CAIMCT010000419.1 GCA_903839535.1 uncultured Desulfobacteraceae bacterium | reverse complement strand
TATGCGCAGATTCCATTCCTACGGCCCAGTAAATGCCCGCAGCCACTTTTCCGTGCCCCGCACGGATTTGGTTAACCAGTGTCTGAATTCGCTGATTGGTAGTGACAATGAAGGCGGTCATTATTTCACAATCTGGGCGCCGCGACAGACCGGAAAGACCTGGCTAACACAGGAAGTCAAAAAACGGATTGAATCGATATATTCGGATCGGTTTACCGTCGCCATGATGTCTATGCAGGGCGTAATCATGGAAGACAGGGATCAGGTTGATGTTTTTTTCAACTATGTTCCCAATTTGATTCGCCGCGCCTTTGGCGTTACCGTATCTGAACCGGACTCATGGAAATCGTTGTCAGAATATTTTTCATCGGACACAGGACTCTTCGACAAACCTGTGATTTTGTTTATAGATGAATTTGACAAGTTGCCCCCTATAATTATTGACCGCCTTGTGAATATATTCAGGGATATGTATCTGGATCGACAAAGCTATTGCATTTATGGCCTCGCCCTGATCGGCGTCCGCGCCGTGTTGGGTGTGGACAGCGAGAGAGGATCGCCATTCAACATTCAGCGAAGCCTTCATGTTCCCAATTTTACTTTAGATGAAGTCACCGACCTGTTTAAGCAGTATCAGCAGGAAAGCGGCCAAGCCGTTGAACCGGAGGTTGTCGGGAGTGTGTATGAATCCACAAACGGTCAGCCGGGTCTGGTGGGATGGTTCGGAGAGCTATTGACCGAAAAATACAATCCGGGAAAGGATCGTTCAATTGATCCAAATACATGGGAAACTGTACATCATGCGGCCATAACTTTGGAGTGGAACAACACCGTTCTGAACCTGGTCAAAAAAGTCCGCATGGGATATGTTCCCCATGTTCTGGAGCTGTTCTCCCGATCCGACGTTTCATTTTCAATTGATACGGAGTGGTGTGCATACTTGTACATGAACGGCGTGATTGTGCCTGAGCTTCAAACGGGTGAGAACGGCAGAAAGACATCTGTCTGCCGCTTTTCCTGCGCATTTCTCCAGAAACGCCTCTATAATGCACTGACCAATGACCTGATCGGAGACCGTCTGCCGATGCTGGCGGTTGATCCCACGGATGATCTGGCGGATGTATTTGAAGGAGACTCCCTGAATCTGCCATCACTTCTTGACCGGTACAAGGCTTATCTGGTACGAATGAAGGCAAAAGGACTGAATCCTTTCAAAGATCAGCCACGAAGAACCGATCTGCATTACACCGAAGCAGTCGGACATTTTCATCTTTATGCCTGGATGAAACAGGCAGTTGAAGATGTCTGTGTGATCAGCCCGGAGTTTCCAACCGGAAATGGCAAAGTTGATCTTCACTTAAAATGCAGGGATAAATTCGGAATCATTGAGATAAAAAGCTTTAGAAGTCATGCCAGAACACAGACCGGTATTTTGCAAGCCGCATCTTATGCGCGCAGTCTGAATCTGACATCAGTAACAATAGCCCTGTTTGTTCCGTTGGATGACGTGTCTGTCCTTGCATCCCTGTCCAAAGAAATTCAATGCGACGGGGTAGTAGTAACTGTTGTGGCTATTGGGTGGACATAAAAACAGATAAATGATAAAGGTGCAATATGCAAAAAAATCACCTGTTTCTACTGATATGTGTGGTTTTAATTAAAATATCATAAACAGAGAGAATGTATAACTATACTGCAAACGGGCATAATCTGCACTTTCCTTATGCTCCCTCTCCCAGCGGGGGAGGGTTGGGGTGGGGGTCCAAAAGTGCAGATTGTGACAGTTGGCAGTATATCTAAGAATATAAGATTAAAAAAATTATCAAAAGTCAAGTAATATTTTTCGAAAAGTCAAGTATTTATAAACGCACTTTATTTTAGAGGCTATAAGATGAATGTGATTCCTTACACACAAGCCAGGATTAATCTTGCCGAAACTATGGATACCGTCTGTGATGACCATGTTCCGATCGTTATTGCACGTAATCGTCATCGCTCTGTCGTAATTATTTCTTTAGATGACTATCAGTCACTTGAGGAGACAGCTTATCTTTTACGCAGCCCCAAAAATGCTCAAAGACTCATTAAGTCCATTGCCGAACTTGAATCTGGTCGCGGAATCGAACGGGATATGATCGAGTGAATCTCATCTTTTCTGAACAAGCATGGGAAGACTATTTATTCTGGCAGCAAACTGATCGAAAAATCCTTAAACGGATCAATAAGTTGATCAAAGAAATTTGCCGAATTCCTTATGATGGTATCGGGAAGCCGGAGCCTTTAAAACATGGCCTTTCAGGTTACTGGTCCAGACGTGTAAATGATGAGCATCGTATCGTCTATAAAATTGATAAAGATGCTCTTTTCGTTGCTCAGCTTAAATATCACTATTGAGGTTATGAAAAAAAAACATACAGTCCAACATCGGGAGCCCAATTCCCGTTTACACGAAATTGTGCTGCTCATCGCTTTTTTCTTTTCTGGCGCAACCAGTCTGTCTTTGGAGGTTGCATGGTCCAAAGAGCTGACATATCTGCTCGGGGTGGATATGTATTCCACTACCACTGTTGTCACTGCTTTTATGGCGGGTCTTGGACTGGGCGCCCTGCTGGTGGCCCGTTCGGATCGATGGATACAAGCCTCCATCAAGACCTACGGGCTGTTGCAATTGGTCATCGGTTTCTGTGCGCTGCTCTCGATTCCGCTGTTTCGCCTCACTCAGCCGCTGTTTTCTTTTTTATTCAATTTTTTAGGTTACGACAGCGCCAGTTTCCTTTTGGTACGTTTTCTGGTGGTATTCGGCTTCATGCTGATTCCGGTCACGCTTATGGGAATGACGTTGCCGGTGGTGGTGGGCGCCTCTTACAAAAGCGCACGGGTTAGCTATGCTTATCTGGCTGGCAAATTGTACGGGATCAATACTTTGGGAGCGGTTTTGGGCACACTAACGGCAGGCTTTTTCTTGATCCCGACTCTTGGTATCTTAAAGACCTGCATGGCCGTCGGCGTTGTTGATCTGATCATCGGATGCGCCATGCTCTGGCGAGTCAGATATGAAGGAAGGCGGGAGGTTTCTGTTTCGACCCCATCCAATTCGATCCCATACAAAGGGAAATCGGTTCAGAGATTGCCTGCCTCTGAACCGGCTGCCTCTGAACCGCCCGCCACACCCCATATTCCATTTGTTCGAACATTTTCCTGGCCGGCTGCTGTTTTTCTTTTGTCCGGCATCAGCGCACTCGCCTATGAAATCATCTGGTTTCGGCTGCTGGCAAGAATCATCGGCCCGTCGGTTCATGCATTTTCAATTATGCTCGCAACTTACCTTTTGGGTCTTTCCTTGGGCAGCATGATGGGGGCCGGCATCGTTAAGAAAATCAGGAATCATCGCCTGACCATGGCCGTACTCTTGGGGGCCATTGGTTTCGGACCCTTGCTGACATTGTTTTTTATCAATAAACTCCCCTTATGGTACGGAATGCTTTTTGTCCGGTTTACCAGTTCGCAATTCACCATTTGGAATCTGGTTCTGCAGGGGGTGATGGCTGGCATCCTGATTCTTCCGACAACCCTTGCGCTGGGGGCTTTTTTTCCTGTGGTTACACATACCTACAATAAGGAACAGGGAAATGATCATGTAAAAGGCTCGGTAGGACATCTTTACTTTTACAACACAATTGGCGGAGTAATCGGCAGCCTTGCAGCCGGGTTCTGGCTGGTGCCTGCGGTGGGCATTAAATCCGCCATTTTGGTGGCAGCCGGATTGAACATCGCCATTGCTTTTGTCATCTATGTTGCGGGTGTTCAGTCTGCCTGGCCTAAAAAGACGGCTTATGGCTTCATGGCTGCTGCGGCATTTTCCTTGTTTTTGTTTGCAAGCCCCGGTATGGACCAAACGATTCTAAATGCAGGCCTGTATTCGATAATGTTAGAGAAAGAACATTTTTCCAGGAATATGCTCCCGGAGAACCGGAATCTGGGCAATCTCCTTTATTTCCAGGAAGGAATCAACAACAGCGTGGCGGTTGTGACCAATAAATTTAACGACGGAAATCTTACGCTTCATTTAAGCGGGAGCTGGGAAGCCACAACTGAAATTCATGGTCGGCTGCATCTGAAATTTCTGGGCCACCTGCCCATGCTGTTTGCCAGAAAAACCGAAACCGTCGGGGTAATCGGTTTTGGCGCTGGCATCACAACAGGTGCAACTTTATTGTATCCAGACGTTAAACGGGTCAACGTGTTTGAACTGGAGTCCGGTGTCATTAATGCCCGCAAATATTTCGCATTCGTGAACAATAGGCCTCTGGAAGACCCCAGAATCCGGCTTTTCATGGTGGACGGCCGCAGTCACATCACCTATGGCGATATTCAGTATGATGTCATTACATCCGACCCGATTCATCCTTATGTGGCCGGCGCTGCGAATCTATACACATATAATTATTATCAAACCATGGCGGATCACCTTAATCCGGGCGGCATTTTCTGCCAGTGGATTCCTATGGTGGGAATGTCTCTCGAAGCTTACAATACTGTCCTGAACAGCATGCACCAGGCATTTCCCCATATAGCAGTGTTTTCTTTTTGCGGTGAATCGGTGATCATTGCATCCAAAGAACCGCTTCGGGCTGATTGGAAAACTCTGGAAAACCGGTTTTACGACCCAAAAGTCTATGCAGACCTCAAGATGCTTGACGTGATGACACCGTATAATCTGGTTGTTTTTTTCATGGGCGCCGAAGCGCAGATCGACCAATACCTGTCCGGGGTCACAAGAATCAACACAGATGACAACGTATGGCTGGAACACCGCATTCCCATTGACTTCCTCAACTCAAACCATGGGAACCTTTTTAATATATTGCGGAACAAAATTCCAGTTGATGGCAGTATATCCCTTGAACAGGTATTCTCCGGGATTCCCATGGAAAATCTGAATGGAGAGCTGTCCGCTCTGAAAAAAGACGGGAACAATGACTACAAACGGGCCCAGCAGGCGTATCAACAGAACGATTTTGAATCTATGGAGAAATATCTTCGACTGACCCTTGCTGACTTTAACTCAAGCAGTCTCTATGCCGCCGGCACCCAATTGATGGATTATCTCGTTGATTCCGACCGCATGGATGAGATTTTCCCCATTGCTTCTTATCTTCAACGAAATTTTCCAGCTTTCCCGGAGGCTTACATTGTTGAAGCCAGAGCATGGGAAAAAATGGGCGAAAGGACCCATGCGGAACAAACCTTGAACCGTGGATGGATTTATCTTCCGGGAGATCCCAAGATGGTCCAGTGGCGCAAACATTTCGGAATGATCGAATGATCTCATGGGATAAGTTTCAAGGTGATTTCCAATAAAGAATATACGGCCTTGATCATCGTTTCGGCCAGTTGGGTTTATTTCGTAGGGGCGAATCTTGTATTCGCCCTTTCGATAGG
>CAIMCT010000418.1 GCA_903839535.1 uncultured Desulfobacteraceae bacterium | reverse complement strand
TGTTGCTGTTGCTGAGGCATTTGTTGTTGCATTTGTTGCATTTGTTGCTGTTGTTGCTGTCGTCCACCGTAAATCATTGCAGCAATCTTGGCAGTTGTGTTTGTATTGGTTGGAAGTGTATATGTTGCGGACTTGACTGTTCCGCATACATTTTCTCCAGGAACACCAGCTAAATCATCGGAAGTAAATGAGAATAAAGCCCCTATCTTTCTATCGGGCGTTGTCTACGCGGCCGAATTTGTTGTCTCCAATACGACCCAGTTACATACGGCTCTTGAGAGCGCCGCCATGAATGGGGAAGACGACATCATTATCATGGAAAGAGGGACTTACCCTGCTAATCACGGGACGTTCTACTTTAATGATAATGAATCACATAATCACTGCAATCAATTCCACCATTTCAAAAAATAAGGGGGTCGGCATTTCGGGGTTCAACGTAACCGAAGTAACAGGCTCAACCATCTCCGGCAATCGCAGTGAAGAAAGCCGCGGCGGCGGTATCTCCGGAAAGACAATCATCGTCAATAACTCCACAATCTCCGATAACTATGCCATCGGATATGAAAGCTATGGCGGTGGAATCTACGGTGACGGAAAAGTGATCGTTACCAACTCAATACTTTCCGGGAATCATGTGCAGTCAAATGCTAAATATTTTCATTCATATAATCCGATCCCGAACGGCGGGGCTATCTCAGACAACCCATACGGGCAAGAAAATACTACCGTGGTAGTCAATTCCACCATCTCGGGCAACAACAACGCCATCCGTTGCGCTTCCTGTATCGTCGTCAACAACATTTTCGACAAAAACGACGGGTACGATGTTAGCGTCACTTCGGTTGGACAAATCTTTAATAATTACATCGACTATGCGAAATTGGTCGGTGGCAACAATTTTAAAAGGGACAACATCCAGCCAGGCTCCGGTAGTCTTAATTTTGCAGATTCAAATTTCAGGATAGGTTCCGGGTCCGTCGCTATCGACGCGGGCTTGAGTCCTAGTTCAACAACCTTTAGTAATCTTTTCAGTATGTTGCAAATTGATTTGCAAGCGGTTCTGGTTGCGCTCGCTACGGATAAAGACAACAACAACCGAATTGCCGGAACCGCCATTGATCTGGGCGCGTATGAATATGGATCAGCAGCAGTAGCTGTACCGCAACCAGATTGCCTATTCAACTGGGCGGAAAATACCTACCCACAATAGTTTTCCCCCGCTCACGGCACGTCGAAAACTTTGGGAGAGTATTACTATCGCCAGTATTTTGGGAATATTTATATAGGCATTTCCAGCAAGGATAACCATCTCTATTACTTGATCGGCGGGAATATGGGGGATGCCGGCACCGTAGCACAATGGTACGCCCTGGCGGGTTGTCAGTAAGGCAAAGGGAACGCAAATAGGCTGTCGAAATAGAAAAACACGGGGTCATGTCTATATTTGTAGCGTTTTTGCATATTTGGCCTAACTCTGAAGGTAGCGCTGTGGTTGGGTCGCAGTTTTACCGTTGTCGCTATTTATACTGTTAGCTGCCCAGCCCGATTTAGGACGGGGCGATTCGATACTCCGTGTGAAAATCGGTACAGTCTGTCGTGGTGGGTTTCCTTTGACAGTGCTAACACATTTTGCTATCATCACCAACATGAACAGGAAGCACAGGAAGACACTGAAGGCCATATTCGCTGAACAGGTAAACGGCAATATGGAATGGCGCGAAATTGAATCATTGCTGGTAGCCATTGGCTGCCGAGTTTTGGAAGGGAATGGTTCCACGGTCACTTTTGAAAAGGATGGCTTCCGCGTCACCTTCCATCGTCCACACCCTGACAAGGCTGCGCTCCGGTATCGGGTAAAGGATACCCGTAACTTTCTAACAGAATTGAGGGTAAAATCATGAACGGAATGACATACAAAGGCTACGCCGCTCGTGTTGGATTTGACGCTGAAGATCACATTTTTGTCGGCCACATCATCGGCATACGAGATATTGTCAGCTTCCATGGAGAAACGGTCAGCGAATTGGAAAACTCTTTTCAGGAAGCAGTTGACGGCTACCTGTCCGCCTGTGAAGCACTTGGTCAGCGGCCAAACAAACCGTACTCAGGCAAGCTCCTTATCCGCGTCAGCGCCGAAATCCACGCGGCTGTTGCCGCCTCCGCAGAAGCAGCAGGTAAAAGCCTGAACCAATGGGCCGCCGAAATGCTGAACAAAGCCGCTCACGCATAAACGGACTTTCTGCAGCTAACAATCGGGCCAACTTGACCGCCGGGAACGGCTGATTTTCAAGCCAAGTTCAGTGGCGGCGGCAGGTTACCCTATGCGTTACTTTGGAGAGTGCGAAATGCCGAGATACCATCGTTACAAATATAAGAGAGGTGGCTACTTTCGTGGTCGAAGCCGCACGGGACATTATCACACTAATCATCTCATTAAAATATATACAAATTAATATTTAGCGACTACATCAAATTTTTTCCAACGGAAGACTACAGGAGCGGAGTTCATTTCCTTTATGCCAAGAAGGATTCTCTCCTTGGGTTCTTCCAGTGTTTTGACGCGAATACCCTTTAAAAAGGGGCATAAATCATATTACCTCAAGAGTAGTTGACACTTTTTTTGATGAGCCCAAATGGCCTTGATCATCATTTCAGTAGGGGCGGGTTCCGAACCCGCCCCTACTGATAACGATTCCCCCCTTTGAAAAGGGGTGTCAGGGGGGATTTAGTGGTTGTTGGTAGCCTTATACCCGTTTTCAAATCCCCCTTAATCCCCCTTTTCTAAAGGGAGAAATCAGCCATAATGATCTGGATGGAACGACAGCAATTCCCGGAAGAGCTGATGATTCTTGAGTCTAAAAAGATTTGAGGCAAAAATTCCTGAAACGATGTTGTTTTGAGCCAAAAAACACATCATGAGGACATTTAGCTGTCATCCCAATGCTCATTCTAAAGCTGTCATAAGCATTTTTCTGCCTCCAAGGGCGAGCCTCTCCTTTCGCCTGTTTGAAAAAAACAAGGCCCTTGTGAATATGTATGTTTCTCTTGATCTAAAAGGCTTTTTATCAGACTATGAGGAATTCAAATAGATGACAGGTACCTGTTTTTCATAGCCATACAGCAGGGCCAGAAAGAGCATCTCCATGGATTCCAGCTTGAAATTTCGAAACATACCCCTCATCTGTTCCCACAAGGATCTTTTGCTCCCAAGTTTTTTCCAAACGGACTGAAAAAGAGTGCAGCACAACTGCTGGGTCTGATCCACAAGAAAAGCCAGCATCATAAGCAGGATAAAGTTGGTACTCAGGTACTTGTGGCCAAGTCCATAATTGTGTTCGAAATGATATCCCTGATTTTTCAGGGTGTTGAATGTCTCATTTTCTATCTTCCACCGAGTTCTTGCTCCTCGCATGAGCTGATAGGCATTCTCCACAGTTATCGTAAAATCAGTGACCCAACTGAAATATGTTACATCATCACGTTCAGTTTGCCAATATTCCAAGAAATTCACCAGCAGATCCTGATTTGATCCATTAAGAGGAACAGCATTGACGAATCGGAAATAATGCTCCATAAGCGGATTTTTCTCATCCATAAAAGAGAACTCTACAGCTTTGCCCTCTTCTACCGCCCGATCTATATACTTAAACAAAAACTCATGATCACCTTGTTTAACGCCAAGGATAAAGTGAACATTATTGGCTTTGAGATCTTCAATATGGGGAGCATTCGAACTCAGGCCATCTTCGATCACAATGACTTTCAGGTGAGGGTGGTCTTTTCTGAATTTTCCAAAAAAACGTTTTGCAGCATTGCGCTCACAGTCGTTTTTTGTTGCGCCATCCTGTTTTTGGATAATCTCGGGGCAAAGAGGGATAACCTCTTTGTAATCCGGATGGACCAGGCAGGCTCCCAGAGTCTGGATATAGTAGGATGTCTTGCCAGATTTCTTACTGACCTTTACCATACAAGCTTTGGAGTGGAGTTTTTCGGAAGAAAAATACCCAGTTCCATCCAAGGCTAAAAGATAGCATCCTTCCATGAAGACCATTGGCTCAAGCGCTTTACCTCGTTGCAGTCTGCGAAAATTGGCAAGAAAGGCAGGACGTATAGACTCGTCTGGAATATTATCAATAACTTCGCGCATCTGGGTGTCGCAGGGAATCTGTTCGATTCCGAAGATGTTTTTTAAATTGTGGTCTTCCTCCTTGCGCCTTTCATCGAACGCCAAAAGAGAAGGGTCCTTGAGAGAAAACATTGCAAAAGCAGACATGAGCGCATCGCAAAGCGATATCGTCGTATTCCCCTTGCGAGAATCACTTATCTGCTTAAACTGTTCCCGTATCATTTTAAAGAGCGAATCAGCGCTCAGATATTTGCGAACTTTTGTTTGTGAAGGCGGTGCAATTGGCATGCGCTTTTTCATGATTTATCTCCACAGGAAAGACCCTGTCATTTCTTTGGGAAAGAAACAATTTTTTCCGATATTTTCAACGAAAAAACATGTTTAAAGAACTATTTTAGCACCAAATGTTTACGAAAGCAAAAAAAATAAACCTATGAATTACGCCATTTCAGGATGCCTCCGGGAATTGCTGAATATTCTTCACTATTCTCGCAAGCAAAGATGTATGTCTTTTCCCCCCTTTGAGAAACGAGGTTTGCTATTCTATCCGCAAAGCCTTTGATAATGGTTTTGGAAAATGCTATCTCCAGACTTTTCTCCAGTTCTGAAGCCATTTCGG
>CAIMCT010000417.1 GCA_903839535.1 uncultured Desulfobacteraceae bacterium | reverse complement strand
TGTTTTTTTCAGACAATTGTAATCTGCATATAAACGCAATGCTCAGTTTTTCAAATCAATGGAAGTATCACCTGATTTAAGGATGTTAAGATTAACTCCCTGAAGCGAACAGTCAAGCTGATATTCGCCGATGCGACTGACATTCGAATAATAAATAGAACATACTGACATTATAAGATGTTCTTCAATAATGCTTGACATGTTATATATTTCATATTATTTTAGAAGGAATTTATGTGGTTGAATCTATCCATTTAAATATTCCAGTTATTATTTATTCATTCCAGCAAATAATTCAGTTATTTAACCTATATGCGAGAGTGGTGGAACTGGCAGACGCACTGGACTTAGGATCCAGCTCTGGAAACAGAATGGGAGTTCAAATCTCCCCTTTCGCACCAACACACAATTTCCAGTATGTTTCTGATATGTACCGTGAATGGGTACAATTTGCATTTTTGCCCCCCCCGCTGAGATGGAGGCATAAGGAAATCGCAGATTGTGACTGTTCACAGTATATTCACTTCAATCCGCTGCTGATTGCGTTTTTGAGGTGCCACGGGAATGAAATCAGATATTACAAAAACCGCAAATCGATCCAGTTTTGAGCATATTATTTTTAAGTAAACCTGTCCATGCCGGAGACAGAAACTGGACATGTCTGGACTTGTGATGTCTGTATTTCACAATCTTCCAAGATGTATTCTTTTTTGCAAACTGTTTTTCCATCATGATGATGGGTGTTAAATACGTCAAAACTGCTTAAAAGGGAAATGGAAACAATCTAATGAAATTTACGGTAGAAGACACAAGCACTGTAAAAAAAGTACTTCACATTGAAATCCCCCAAGATGAAGTCATTAAAGAAATCGAAGCTGCCTACAAAGAATTGAACAAGACTGCCAAGATCAAAGGGTTTCGTCCAGGGAAAATTCCAAGATCGGTCATTGAACGGCTTTATAAAAAGGATGTTTATCAAGATGTAACATCCCGGCTGATCAAGGGTTCTTTTGCGGATGCCATTACAGAGTCCGGCCTTAACCCACTGCGCCATCCTGATATCGCTCCGCCTGAACTTGATCCAGCCACTCCTTATCGATACAGCGCAACAGTTGAAATCAGTCCTGATATCCCTAATATCGATTTTAAAGGGCTTACCTTAAAAAAGCCGCTTTATAAACCTTCTGAAGCTGAGCTTGAAGCCCAACTGAAAATGCTCCAGATAAATCTTTCTGAACGCAAACCGGTTGAACCCGAACGCCCGTCTCAGGACGGCGATTTTGTCGTTCTTGATTACGAAGGCTCTATAGACGGAGTCCCCCATCCGGAACTCCAGAAGACAGAAAACATGACTTTAAAAATCGGGGCAGCCAATATTTCCAAAGATTTTGATGCCTGTATCGTTGGAATGATGCCAGGCGATCATAAAGATTTTTCAATTAAATTTCCAGGAGACTACCATAACACTAACCTTGCAGGTCAGGAAGTGACATTTCATGTTCGTATTCATGAAATCCGTGAAGAGATTCTTCCGGAAATCAATGACGACTTTGCCAAAAAAATTGGGCCATTTAACACGATTGAAGAGGTCAAAACATTCATTCGAAACAATCTGCTGCAAGGCTACAACAAGCGTGCTGAGCAGGAAGTCAATGAACAGATTTTTTCAGCCTTGATTGAAAGATCCCCGTTTGAAGCACCAGACACACTGATTGACATTGAGCTTGTAGGGATTATTCAGGAGATTGAGCTCTCATTTGAACAGCAGCAAATCACAATGGAATCTCGTGGCGTGAGCCATGAATCGCTGGCCAGAACATATCGCGATACTGCTGAAAAACAGCTTAAGCGACATCTGATTCTTGAGAAAATCATTTCTCAGGAGAATTTGATGCTTGCAGACAAAGATTTGACAACCGCCCTGCATAATATGGCAGTATCTTATGGCAAACCAGTTATTGAAATCAAATCGTTTTATGACCAGCACCCCGATAAACTGATGCTTTTCAAACAAACATTCCTTGAACAACTGGCAATCAAACTTATCCGTGACAGCAATACCATTGAGGATGTTGAACCTGTACTGGAAGGGCAATTATCGTCCTAACACTTCGAATCATAATTGATACGATATGAGTAAAAATCTCAGTACCCGCAGGTAGCGGGTTCCTGATTTGCTATCGTTTAATTAACCAAACAGTCCAACTTCAGACAATATTTACGTTATTACATAAGGAGAATCTCAGTGCCATTAATACCCATGGTCATTGAACAGAGCAGCCGCGGAGAACGCGCTTACGACATTTATTCACGGCTTCTTAAAGATAGAATCATTTTTCTGGGAACTCCCATTAACGATGAGGTTGCCAATCTGCTGATCGCCCAATTGCTCTTTCTGGAATCGGAAGATCCCGGAAAGGAAATCAATTTCTACATCAATTCCCCTGGCGGATCTGTTACTGCCGGGCTTGCAGTTTATGATACCATGCAGTATATCAAACCAGATATCACAACCGTATGCATTGGCCAGGCAGCCAGCATGGGAGCTTTGCTGCTGGCCGCCGGCTCGAAAACCAAACGCTATTCGCTCCCGAATTCCAGAATCATGATCCACCAGCCCATGGGCGGATCTCAGGGGCAGGCATCGGATATCGCCATTCAGGCAAAGGAAATCCTTCGAATGAAGGATAATTTAAACGACATTCTGGCTTTCCATACTGGAAGAGATCTGGAACAGATTCAAAGAGATACAGACCGTGATTTCTTCATGTCCGGCCAGGAATCCAAAGAATATGGAATTATTGATCATGTCATCGCCAATAGGGACGATTTGGATCAACTGGCCAAAACGGAGACATAAACATGGCAAAAAAAGATGATATAATGGACAATCTCTTCTGCTCTTTCTGCGGAAAAAACCAAAAAGAAGTGGCCAAGTTGATTGCAGGTCCCGCTGTCTATATCTGCGATGAATGTATTCAGTTGTGCAGCGAAATCATTGAAGAAGAAACCGGGCAAAACACCTCTTCCCAGCAGCGATCCATGGTGCCCAAACAGATCAAGGAAATACTGGATGATTATGTCATTGAGCAGGACCGTGCCAAGAAAATTCTTGCGGTTGCGGTTCACAATCATTACAAGCGGCTGGATTCTTTAGTCAGTCAGAATGATGTGGAAATTCAAAAAAGCAATATCCTTCTGATCGGGCCGACCGGAAGCGGGAAAACCCTTCTGGCCCAGACCCTGGCCAGATTTTTAAATGTTCCGTTTACCATCGCTGATGCAACCAGTTTGACAGAAGCCGGATATGTGGGGGAAGATGTCGAAAACATCATTTTGTCCCTGCTCCAAAATGCGGATTACGACCTGGACAAAGCCAAGCGTGGCATTGTTTATATTGACGAAATCGACAAGATTGCTTCTAAATCAGACAATCCTTCCATTACCCGCGATGTATCCGGCGAGGGGGTTCAGCAGGCGCTGCTGAAAATCATTGAGGGAACGACGGCGAGCGTCCCGCCCAAAGGCGGCAGAAAACATCCTCAGCAGGACTTTGTAAAGGTGGACACTTCCAACATCCTTTTCATTTGCGGAGGAACATTCAATGGTCTCGAGAAGATAATTCAGCGCCGGTTGGGGTCAAACTTGATGGGCTTCGGCGCCAAGATTATCGAAAAGTCAAATCATAATGTTGGCGAATTGCTGAAAATGGTTCGACCCGAGGATCTAATCAAATTCGGCCTGATTCCCGAGTTTCTGGGCAGACTTCCTGTAGTCGCCACACTGGATGAACTCACTGAAAGCTCGCTGATTCGAATTCTTAAAGAACCTAAAAATGCACTGGTAAAACAGTTTGCAAAATTGTTCGAGATGGAAGGGGTCAATTTGCGTTTGACCGACAGCGCTCTTTCAGCTATCGCCAGTGAGGCGCTCAAACGGAAATCCGGTGCAAGAGGCCTCAGGGCCATACTGGAAAACTGTCTGCTGAACATTATGTATGAAATTCCTTCTCTTGAAGACGTTAAAGAATGCGTTATCAGTGAAGAAGTCGTTCTAAATAACGAATCACCGATATTGCTTTATGAACCGGTAAAAAAACAGGCTTGATGGTTTCCTTATATAATGATTAATTTAACAAAAAAATTCAGACAAGATGGCCTGCCCCCAGGGATTACCCTGTTGCCGCTACTGCCACTGAGAGATATTGTGGTTTTCCCTCACATGGTTGCGCCGCTGTTTGTCGGCAGATCCAAATCTGTCAAGGCTTTGGCGGATGCCATGAACAACGAGAAAAATGTTTTTCTGGCGACTCAAAAAAAAATCGGCGAAGAAAATCCCGATATTAACGATATCAGTCTCGTTGGCACCATTGGCAAGGTGCTTCAGCTTCTGCGCCTTCCTGACGGGACGGTCAAGGCCCTAGTTGAGGGCAAATCTAGGGCCCGAATCAGACGATTTATACACCAGGAAGATTTTTTCCAGGTTGAAATTGAACACATTACTGAAAACTTTGTTGAAGATGCTGAATGCCAAGCACTGGGCAGAGCAATTGTTATAGCCTTTCGCGAATACGCAGACGTGGCCAAAAATATCTCCAGGGAACTTCTGAATACCGTATCGTCTGTCACCAGCCTTTCTCGGTTGTCCGATACCGTTTCTGCTCATTTTTCGTTCAAGATTGAGGATAAACAGCTCCTGCTTGAAGCAGATTCCCTGAACGGGCGCCTCACGCTTTTACTGAGCCTGATCAAAATGGAAATAGATGCTTATCAGATGGATCAGCGGATCAAGACCAGGGTCAAGGAACAAATGGACAAGACCCAGAAAAGCTACTATCTGAATGAGCAGATGCGCGCCATCAAAAAGGAAATGGGTACCGAAGAGGACGCAGGAGATGAACTCAAGGAGCTTGAAAGTAATATCCAGCAGAAGCAAATGTCCAAGGAAGCCACCGAAAAAGCCCTGCATGAATTCAAGAAACTGAAAATGATGGCACCCATGTCGGCTGAAGCGACAGTGGTTCGAAACTATATTGACTGGATGACCTGCCTTCCGTGGTATGACCAAACAGAGGTTCAGGAGGACCAGTTTGAAGCTGAAAAAATCCTGAACGAAGATCATTACGGTCTGGAAAAACCAAAGGAACGCATTCTGGAGTATCTGGCGGTTCAATCCCTTGTAAAAAAAGTGCGTGGACCGATATTGTGTTTTGTCGGCCCGCCTGGCGTGGGAAAAACATCTCTGGCCAAATCCATCGCCCGTGCAACCGGCAGAAAATATATTCGCCTTTCCCTTGGAGGGGTCAGAGACGAAGCGGAGATCCGCGGTCATCGCAGAACCTATATCGGGGCCATGCCCGGAAAAATCATTCAGTCCTTAAAAAAAGCTGGTGTCAACAATCCGGTTTTTTGTCTGGACGAGGTTGACAAAATGAGCATGGACTTCAGAGGAGACCCATCTGCTGCTCTGTTGGAGGTTCTAGATCCGGAGCAAAATTCATCTTTCAATGACCATTATCTGGATGTGGATTACGATCTGTCGGATATCCTTTTTGTGACTACGGCCAACACTCTTCCGGACATTCCCCTTCCCCTTCAGGACAGAATGGAAATCATTCGTTTGTCTGGCTATACTGAATATGAGAAATATCGTATTGCCAGAGATTTTTTAATCGCCAAACAAATTCAGCAAAATGGTCTTGAAGGGAAAACTGTAGAATTTACAAAAAATGCCATTTTATCCCTTATTCAACGCTATACCCGTGAGGCAGGCGTTAGAAACCTTGAACGGGAGATTGCTTCTATCTGCCGCAAGATTGCGCGTGATATTGTAAAAAGCAAATCCACCGATGCCGTAACCGTCAATTCGCGCTTGATTCAGAAATATCTTGGTCCACCAAAACATCGACATGGTTTGATTGAGGAAAAGGATCAGATCGGGCTAGTAACCGGGTTGGCATGGACACAGGTAGGCGGCGAATTGCTGAATATTGAGACTCTGATCATGCCGGGTAAAGGAGAGCAGATCGTTACTGGCAAGTTGGGAGATGTCATGAAAGAATCCGCGCAGGCTGCTATCAGTTTTGTCCGATCCCGCGCAGAACACCTGATGATTGACAGAGATTTTCACAAACAGTTTGATATTCACATTCATATTCCGGAAGGGGCTATCCCCAAAGACGGCCCATCCGCTGGAATCTCCATGTGTACTTCCATTGTATCGGCGCTGACCCGCAGGGCTGTTGATCGTCATATCGCCATGACGGGTGAAATTACGCTGAGAGGGCGGGTCCTTCCGGTCGGTGGTCTCAAAGAAAAGATTTTGGCAGCTCATCGGGGAGGCATTAAAAAAATTATTCTCCCTAAGGAAAATGAAAGAGACTTAAAAGATATTCCGGAAACCATCGCCAGGCAAATGGTATTTATTCTAGTAGATCATATGGATGAAGTGCTTACCCATGCATTGATTTTGAAGCCTGGAACGCCCTTGTTTAATGGTAATTACATGGCTTTTGACATCATTTCCCAGCAATCTCATGAGACTCATCATCTGGTTTGATTTTTGGGTTTGATTTTTTTCTTGACATTCTTTGTAACTTTTCGTATAAGTTCAATCTCTTTGTGATTGGAAAAGAAGGGCGGGTAGCTCAGTTGGGAGAGCGTCGGCCTTACAAGCCGAGGGTCACAGGTTCAAGCCCTGTTCCGCCTACCAGATTGCTGGTTCTGGTATGGCTATTTCACAAAGAAACGGGGGCGTAGCTCAGTTGGTTAGAGCGCCGGCCTGTCACGCCGGAGGTCGCGAGTTCGAGCCTCGTCGCTCCCGCCACTTGATTACCAGAGGGGTTACACATTGCTGTAATCCCTTTTTTAATTAATGACTCAAATGAAAGGAAAGCGTCAATGGCAAACATTACCGCTCACTGTGAAGGTTGTATAAAAATTAATGCCAGTGGCGACTGTTCGGTTTATCCCAATCCTGCATTTATGATGCGGTGGGTGGAAGACAAAAAAATCAAAGTTGGCTGTGCATTCCATGCCGCAAAATTTTCCGAAACAGTTTCCAAAGAGAAGGTCCGCGTCGGTCAACAGAAACAAAAGAAAAAATAACCGGATTAACGGTCAAGTTTTGTTTTTCCTGAAGATGGTGTGATGGTGCCATGCAAATGTGCACCTTACACCGAGGGACCTCATTTCAGTCTATCTGACTTCTCCCCCAGATTCAAACCCTTCTTTTTTCCATTTGAAAGGTTATGAAAATCAATTTTTCTCCCCGTGTAGCTGTACTATGCGGCCCCACCGGAGTTGGTAAAACTTCGGCTGCCATAGAAATCGCTTCTGTACTGAATGCTGAGATCATAAGTGCTGATTCCATGCAGGTTTATAGGTACATGGACATTGGAACCGCAAAACCATCGGCACTTGAGCTGGCGCGTATTCCCCACTACATGATCGATATCGTCAATCCGGATGATCCCTTTGATGCTCAGCGTTATGCAGACATGAGCCGGAATATTATCCTTCAGCTTGCAGAACAGGGCATCCCTGTATTGGTCGCAGGTGGAACCGGTTTTTATATTCGCGCCCTGATTTATGGATTGTTTGAGTCCGGTTCATCAAATTTGGAGATGCGCACCCGGCTGACAGAAGAAGCACATAACAAGGGAACGGCTGGACTCTATCACCGACTATGTGAATGTGATCCAATAGCAGCAACCAGAATTCATGCCAACGACACATACCGGATTGTTAGGGCGCTTGAGATTTATGAAACAACTGGCCAACCCATTTCGTCCTGTCACCAGGAACACCGACTGACACCCCCTCTGTTTGACGTTCTAAAAATTGGACTTTCCAGGCAAAGAGAAGTATTATACGAGCGGATTAACCATCGGGTGGATTTGATGGTGGAAGAAGGACTGTGCAGCGAAGTCAGATCCCTTCTGAAAAAAGGGTACACATCCATGTTAAAACCCCTTCAATCCATAGGGTACCGACATATTTTGGATTTTTTTGAAGGACATCTGAACTGGGATGACACCCTTAAGACGCTGAAACAAGACACACGGCGCTACGCCAAACGGCAATTGACCTGGTTTAATTCTGATTCACAGGTAAAATGGATTGACGCGGACCATCTTGATGAAATTTTCGACAATGTTAAGGCATTTTTCTCTCCCTGAGATGTTACAGTTCCACGCTATGATAAAAAGCAAAGTTTATGTATATACTGCTGTAGCTTGTTTGATGGCGGCATTCGGGACTGAACTCATCTGCGCCAGCCATGGTAATTGTTTGGCTGAAAAAATCGCCCCTGCAAAATTTAAATACTATCTGGAAAAAAGACTGCATATAAAAGATACGGATACATCTACTCATTCCCCTTATATTTATTATCATTCCGCAATATCATCTTTTTATGGAAAATGTGATTTCAAACCATTATGGACGCTGGATACCGGTCTTACACCGCAGGCTGAACAGCTTGTCCACTCCATCGAAGAAGCTGAGCTGGATGGACTAATATCAGAGGATTATCATTTATCCCAGATAAAAACCTTGATCGCTGATTTCAAAGAACCGCTGCTTAAAAGCCAGTCTTTTGATGTTGAAAAACAGGCTGATCTGGATATTTTGCTCACTGACGCATTTTTACTTTTCAGTTCTCACCTGATCACAGGCAGGGTAATTCCCAATTCTGTAGATTCAACCTGGTTATTTTTCAATCCACCAACCGACATTGCCGCAATTCTTAACTCTGATGCGTATTCAAACAGGATTGAATCGTTTTTTGAAGGGCTTCGTCCGGTGCATTCCGCCTATTACCGATTGCGGAATGCGCTTCAACATTATATCTACATTCAGAAGAAAGGCGGCTGGCCTTCTATTCCTCCAGGATCAAGCTTGAAAATCGGCGATGTTCATGATCGGACAGATAAAATCCGAAAGCGACTGATCGTAACCGAAGACACTGATCCACATACACATAGTGTCAGACCCACCGAGTTTGACGAATCCTTGATGAAAGGGGTTCAGCGATTTCAGATACGGCATGGGATTGAGCCGGACGGTGTGGTGGGCCTCAGTACCCTGATAGCGATGAATGTTCCGGTTGAAGATCGAATACGCCAGATGGAGCTTAATTTGGAACGGTGGCGCTGGATTCCCCGTGACTTAGGTTCCCGATATATACTGGTGAACATTGCCGATTACAGTCTGGCGGTTGTGGAGAATCAGGCGACGGTTCTGGAAATGCGGGTGGTTGTAGGAAAGGCTTATCGCCGAACGCCTGTTTTCAGCGAAAAAATGAAATATTTGGTTTTGAATCCATTCTGGACTATCCCGGTAAAGATTGCCATTGAGGACAAACTCCCCATTATCCGGAAAAATCCGCTTTATTTAACTCAACATCACATCAAAGTATTTGGAAACTGGGGTGAAGATGCTCCAGAAATCAATCCGATAACGATCGACTGGTACCGGGTGACTTCCACTAATTTCCCCTACAGACTGAGGCAGGATCCAGGTCCGTCAAATGCTCTGGGCAGAATTAAATTCATGTTTCCCAATAAGTTTTCTGTTTATCTTCATGACACACCCCAACGTAGTTTGTTCAAAAGGGCTTCCAGAGATTTCAGCTCCGGCTGTATCCGTATTGAAAAACCGGTTGAACTGGCAAAATACCTTCTTCAAAATGATCCACAGTGGTCCAGCCAAAAGATCAAGGAAACAATCGAAAGCGGTGTAGCAACAGTGGTTCGCATAAAGGACCCCATCCCGGTCCACCTCCTTTACTGGACAGCCTGGGTAACTGAGACGGGCACTGTTCACTTTGGAACTGATATTTACGATCGTGATCCGCCACTTTCAAGGGCTATTAAAGCAAAACTGAAGGATACGTTCCACTATATTCCAGCAGATAATTTGCCTGATCTGAGAGCAACAAACTAACGGCATTACCAGCACCGAATATCCCCTACGTCCACATGAACAAAGTTTTCCGAAGGATAATATCCGACCCCGCCTTTTTTCAGCGATACTGCCACCCGTCTTACAGCGGAGATTTTTCGATCCGGTAAGCGAATATCAACTGCTTTGCCTTGTATATGCAGGCTGTTCTTGGCGACATTTCCACTTTCCCGACAAAGTATGGCGTTGGTTTCAGGAGTTCTGTATCCGGATACTACATGAAACGGGGACGAGCGGGTTTCCAGCTTGAGGGACATGCCATAAAGGTAGTCGAGAAGATGCGGATCAATATTTTTAACGCTTCCCGTGCGGTGATCCCTGAATAAATAACTGACATCTTTCATTGCTGCCGGTGAATATCGCCCTTTGGCGAAATAGGATACATCAAGTTTTTCACCGGTATGGGGATTAAAAAAATGCAGCGCTTTGGATTGCCCGGCTTTTGCGATTTTGGCTTTTTGAGGAATTGCGGAAAGAGCCGATGCCGGAATCATCCCCAGAAAAGCAGCCAGTACACCCATTTTGAGAAATCCTCTTCGATTAATTTCAAGTTCGCCTTCGTTTAGTGTCTCGGTTAAAAAAGAAAAGATAAAACCACCTCCTCAGAAACATTTTAAACAAATACTCTTGTATATACTAAATAAAAACACCTGATCTTGTCAACCCAAATCTATTCATCACATTGCTGTCCATGCGCGAGACATGATTTTTCCATATTCCGTAATATTCATTTTATCTGCCGCGTCCCAAAAAGACTGCCGGAAGCGTTTTCAAGATAATGGAAATATCCAGCCACAAAGACCA
>CAIMCT010000416.1 GCA_903839535.1 uncultured Desulfobacteraceae bacterium | reverse complement strand
CCCTCCTGACCACATGGAAAATTCCCCCGGCCATTCTGGAACCGGTCTCGTTCCACCATGTACCCTCCGAGGCGTTGCGCTTTCCTCTCGAAGCGGCGGTCATTCATGTCGCTGAAATAATTTGCGACACCATGGGCCATGGCCTGACCGATCGCTGTAACATCTGGATATTCAAGAAACTTTACCACCCAGAAGTGTACTCGTGCGTATTGCCCCTGTAAACTGTCAGAAGTCTCGCAGGTATGCTTCTAAATTCAAGGACAATGATATACTCCTCTGAATTTAGAGGTTATCACACGACATGAATTTGAATATAAAAAGTATTGGTGGTTGTGCAGACAAGCAGGAATAGCCCGTCTGGTCAGGAGCGGGCGGTAGCAAAGGCTGTGTGTCGGGTTGTTGTGTGTTAGTGGAAAAGGCCGATATAATTATTCCAGAGAGGCCCCGTATTTTTTCAGGATATCGGAGATGGAGATGTTTTCAGGGATTCCGCGTGGCATAGCAACTGCTCTACCACAGAGAATTACGAGTTCATATGTTTCGAAAATAGCGTACCGTCCGTTGTTAAATACGATAATCTTGTTTCCATTTTCCTGTCGTATCGTTTCGCGATATTTTCGTATTCCGGTAACTTTACCATCTCGTTCCTTTTTGCTCTGCTGTTCCAACCAGGCACGAAACGCAGTAGTGAGCGCCATGGTAATAATTGTGAGATACGCATGAGCTCTGAATGCTCGCTCGGTCGCTTTAGCCGGACGCTGAATGAACCATGCCTGCTTTGACTCTCTGAAGAGGCCATTTTCCATGTCGCTTCTTCTGTCATATTGATCATATGGCCCAAGAGGTTTGTTTACCGCTTCATTAGTCAGAATCACCATGGTGTCAGAGTTAGGATTATTTTCACAAAATGGATCGTGTATCACCACTACGGCGTTGATAGGGTTGGCTCGGAAAGATGTTGTATTTTCATGAGCACCGCTCCCTTTCGCACCGTAAAAACCGGCTGAAGTAAGTCCTGTAATCCCGACCATTTCCCAGCGATCAACCACAGTGGTCTGGTTCTTTCCGTGACCTACTTTTCGATCTCTTTCTCTGATTTGACGGACACCAGAGTCGACACAGGCGAGAGCGTCAAGATACACCGCCATATTTTTCTTGGCAGGGACATAGAATGTAATTTTCATAACATCATTGAGCCACCACCAGAAGGCGCCGTCGGTAAAACCACGATCGAAGGCAATTGACTTAATGGTGGCATGGGTTCCCAGATTAGTGACCGCCTGAAGCACCACCTCTTGGGCAAGCGTGATATCAGCTACATTGATGGTTGCAAAGCGCATTGCCAAAGGCAGAGAGGTAGTCGGATCCCACACAACCCAAATTTTGAAACCAAATACCCGTTCCAGCACTTTTTTGATCCGTCCTTTACGTAGACGCAACTCAGGTGGTTTCTCTTTTTTCACCATGCCGCATCCTTCGCAGCGTTCTGTAGATTGAATCTCTGAAGCATCAAGCGTCGCATGGACATACTTTGGGAAAAATGAATTGGCTGCAAGTACCCTGATGACGCTATTAAACAAGCGCTCCAGCGCCCAGGCTGGAATAGCTTGAATATATGCCGCCACAGAATCAGCGCATAGAGGTCCACGAATAGTATCATCGGAATCTTCAGAGACAGTATCATCGTCAATGGGTTCGGCGGATGATTTCTTTACCCCTCTTCGACTGGTACCTTTGAGAATCTCCACCCCGTTGAAACCAACCAAGTGCATCAGCGCTTGTGATTGCAGGATTACCGGCTCTATATGCCAGAAGAAGGCGAGTCCCGCTACAAGCCTCATCAAATAGATGAGGATAACGGAAGAGAAGCGGATTGTTGTGGGGCGGCTGACGACTTTCGGGTCGAGGGCGAAGAATGATTTCATCACCCCAATCTCTTCGAGGAAATAGAAGAACTCATCAAAGAAACCAGCGTCACCGAGATGATATACCTCAGAGACTTCCTGTCCTTCGGATAGTTCTTGTGCAATACCCGCTTGATCCTTTACAGCCGTTTGAAAGGAGAGGCGTTGTGCAATAGCATTTGATGCTTCGGTCTTGATATCCATGCGTGGGACTATGGCATAAACAGCGCGGTAATGCAAATCGGTAAAGCTTATAACATACTGATATAATTAAAGAAAGTTGCATCGCAGGACTTGATTTAACGGGTTTTATTTTCCAGGATACGGAGGGGGTCGCGACGGTGGTACGGGGTTGCTTGTATCGGCGATATGGAGCTTACAGAGCCATTCCTGAACGGCGTAGGGAAGGGGGCAGTTTCCCCCAAATTCCCGCTAATTACTCTGTTTTTAAAAATTATTTTGCAGATGTGAAAATAAATATGGATTGCACTTCATAGTTGTAAGTGAAGACTCGTGAAGCGCCGTGCGTCCACTATCAAAGTTGGTCACGGCAGTGCTGCCGGATCCGCTCCGCTTGATCCGGCCTACGAAAAAAAGTTGCAATGTCGTTTTCGCGCCAGATCGGGAAAAATGAATTATAAGCGCCAAATGGTTTCTCAAATATCCAGATAGATACCAAAAACATTGACGGTGACTCCTTATTAGGCTTATCATCATTCTCATTAAAATTCGAT
>CAIMCT010000415.1 GCA_903839535.1 uncultured Desulfobacteraceae bacterium | reverse complement strand
TGCACCCCAGTGCGGCCCACTTCGCTTTTGTCGTCATAATTGCCGCACTGGGGTGCGGCGATCCCAGAGGCGATTTGCCGCTCATTTTCATCAGCCCAGTGCGGCGCTCCCAGGCGAAATGAACAGTCGCAAAATCAGAACAAGACATCTGACTCCTTTCAAAAATATTATGATTCAACTTGATCATCAGTGCAATTTTAGATATACTGCGAACTGGCATAATCTGCGCTTTTCATAAACTCCCTCTCCCAGCGGGGGAGGGTTGGGGTGGGGGATCAAAAACGTAAAATTATGCCAGTTCGCAGTATAATACTCCAAAGTCAATAAAATTTCTAATAACGACTTCGGTAGAGAGCATATCTGAGGTTGCTGAGGCTAAGAAGCGAAAGTGAATACACCATGATCAACAAACCGCATCCGACCAATGTGCCTGCCCGATGTATTGTATCACCAGGCAGTTTTTTCTCTACAAATGCCGAGAAGACAAAGCTGAACTGGTTCCTGTTCGAGTATGCTCAGGAGATCGAGAGCACCATCCGCATAACAAAACAACTCAAGAAACTGCTTCTGCGGAAAGGAGTTGATGATTCTCGCATAGCCGACTTCTGTGTCCACTATTCAAAACACATGAAGGGACAGATTCTCGATAAGCTTGCTGGACAAATACCCAATGTCGAAATTGGATACGAAGAAATCGAGGTATTCTTTCCTGAAATTGGAGATCGTCTTGTCAACCAGGTACTCAAGGTTGTCGCCAAGGCATGGGATTCGCAGACCAAGATGTGCGTGACATGCCCAACGCGATGCATCTCGGAACGTAACAAGCTGGCACCCATGTTTGACGAAGCGTACTACTGGGAATAGAGATGTCGAATCGGAATCTGAGGAGGAGGTTCAACCAATGACTTACACTATGTTGTTTCGATGGTTCTGTATCCTGTTGGTGTTCTGCTGTGTGCAATCTGCAGACGGCATCGCCGATAGTCGTCCCACAGCCGTGGCGGGCAAATTTTATCCGGAAAATCCCAGCCAACTTTCTGCAACTATTGACGCAATGCTGCGCGAAGCGGCGGCCGCCGAGATGGAACCGCCAATTGCGCTGGTGGTCCCCCATGCCGGGTACATGTATTCCGGTCAGATATGTGCGGATGCGTTCAAGCTGGCTTCCCGTTTTTCGTTCGACCGGATCATTATCCTGGGGACCAATCACACGACTCCGGATTTTCAAGGCATCTCCATCTTTGAAACCGGTGAGTTCGAGACCCCGCTGGGCCGGATTCCGATTGATGAAGAGATCGCAAAAAAACTTCTTGCTACTGGCAAGCCGGTGACTGCCGATCGCCGGGTTCATCGCCTGGAGCATTCGATAGAAGTGATCCTGCCATTCATCCAGAAGGTGTTTCCAAAGGCAAAAATTGTTCCCGTCATAATCGGTGAGCCAAATATCGATATGTGTCAAAGGTTCGGGGGCATTCTTGCCGAAGCGATCAAGGGGAAAAACGCCCTCATCATTGCCAGTTCGGACCTGTCGCATTATCCGAGCTATAGCGATGCAACCGAAGTGGACCGTCGCACCCTTAATGCCATGACGAGGCTTGATCCCGGCGCGTTTCTTGCTGAAGTCCGCCGGCAGGAGGGCCTGTCAATCCGGAATCTGGCTACAGCCGCTTGCGGACTGGGGCCAATCATGACCACAATGGCTGCGGCCGGATCACTGGGTGCGGACTGTGGCCGGGTCATAAGTCATGCCAATTCCGGCGATGTTACGCTTGGCGATTCATCCCGGGTGGTTGGCTATGCCGCCGTGTCTTTTTGCCGGGCATCACGGCCCTGTAGCGAGCCATTGCAAACCGGAACCCCGATCAAGGATGCCAATACGTCGGCTCTGACCGGCGAGCAGAAGCAGGCGCTGCTGGCGTTTGCACGAAACACCATACTGCAATATCTGGAAACCGAAACCACGCCGCTGTTCAGGCGGGATGACCCCGCTTTCATGGAAAAACAGGGAGCGTTCGTCACGCTGAAAAAACACGGCGAACTGCGCGGGTGCATCGGCAACATGACGCCGGATCTGCCTTTGTACCAGGTCGTCGGCCGGATGGCCCTGTCTGCGGCTTTCCATGATTCCAGATTTCCCCGGCTTTCCCTGACAGAGCTAAAGGATGTAAAGATCGAGATATCGGTTTTAACGCCTTATCAACGGGTTGAGTCCGTGGACCAGATACGGGTCGGACAGGATGGCGTCCTCCTTAATCGCTCCGACCGCTCCGCTGTTTTTCTGCCACAGGTAGCGCCGGAGCAGGGCTGGACCCGGAATGAAATGCTGAACAATCTGTGCCGCAAGGCCGGGCTTGCATCAGATTGCTGGAAGCAGGGCGCGGAGTTTCACACCTTCCAGGCTATTATATTCAGTGAACAGTGATCCATCAGATTCGGCTGATTTAAACGACCGATGTCCGTCCAGTCGCCACCAATCCGGAGTATTGGTGCTGGATTCCGTTTTGTTCGGAATCGGGTCCGTATCAATTCTGGGTCAGGTGGTTCTTTTCCGGGAATTTATGGTTGCCGGTTACGGGGTGGAACTCATATCTGTTCTGGCCCTGGGTGTCTGGATGCTCTTGAACGCTGCGGGTGTTTTCATGGCGGCATCAAGGCGCGCCGCAGCCCCGAATTTGTCCGCGTCGCTGTTTCTGGCTGGTCTTGGGCTTGTGGCCGATATGGTTTTCATCCGATCGCTGAGGAACCTGGTTGGCCTTCCTCCGGGGACCTATCTTCCGCTGTACGTCTTCATTCCGGCTGTTGTTGTCGCTCTGTTGCCGCTTTGCCTGTTTCTGGGCGCGGCCTTTCAGCGAGCCGCTGATCAGGGGATACTGTGCAGCCGCACCTTGGCTCGCGCCTATACGGTAGAGTGTTCTGGCAGCGTATTCGGAGGCCTGTTATCCGCTCTGATGCTCCATTGGGGGATTCAGAACATGACCCAGGCTCTGGTCTGCACGGCCATCACAATGATAGTCGCGGTTCTGGCAGTGGACCGAATTCCGGGCAGAAGCCACGGTCCAGGCTTTCACTGTGGAGCCGGCATCCTGCCGGCTACCGCAGCCGGCAGGCTGCCGGCGCTACTGGCGGGATTATGTCTGGTTGCTTTGATGGC
>CAIMCT010000414.1 GCA_903839535.1 uncultured Desulfobacteraceae bacterium | reverse complement strand
CGCTACACCCTCTAATGATGGCATTATTCTTTTTTGGAGGATAAGAGTATAATCGTTGCACTATTCTAAAACAGCCACAGCCTAAAGATTATTGAGCTTATGTTGTTTATCAAAAAGAAAGAAGGTAAATTATGTATATCGATCCTAATACTGGTGGAATGTTATTTCAGGTCCTTGTAGTATTATTTTCCATGATGGCTGGAATTTTTCTTGTTTTTTCCGGTCGTATTCGAACTGTCATTGGTCAACTTCGCCGTCGTATGCGAAAAAATGAGACCACGGCTACAGAAGAAAAAAAGAATACGGACTAAGAGCTTTTAAATGCGCGCCTTGCTGCTTGGTTTTGACTCTTTTGACCCGATAATTTTCGAAAGACTTGCTAATAAGGGGGCCTTACCTAACCTGCAACGCTTAGCAGAGAAGAATGGGTATTCCCGCTTTCAAGTCAGCTCTCCCCCTCAAACAGAAGTCTCCTGGACGAGTATAGCCACTGGCGCAGATCCAGGTGAGCATGGGATTTTCGATTTCGTTCATCGCAACCCGAAGAATTACGCTCCTTATATCTCTATTTTGCCAACTAAAAGCAGCATATTAGGAACCCAGTTTATTCCACCTTATAAAACGCATACCCTATTCGAAGAAGCAATCGATCAGGGGTTCCCAGCCACAGCTTTATGGTGGCCCGCCATGTTCCCGTCACGCCCCGAATCACCCGTCCGAATGTTACCCGGCCTGGGTACCCCTGACATTCGTGGGCAGCTGGGCGTTGGTGCGCTTTATTCTAATTCCAAAGATATCCTAAAAACAGGCGCAAAGACACCCGTTGAACCATTAACTGGTCAAAACAAAAATTTCAAAGGCATTTTAAAAGGTCCACAAAACGAAAAAAAAGGGGAGAAAGCAGCTGAAACCGAATTTGAATTGCAGATTATCGATGAACAGCGTGCTATTTTTCGACTAAAAAAACAGTCGTTTGAAATCTGTGTTGGACAATGGAGTCCAATCATTGATGTTACCTTTAAAGCTGGCTTCTTACTTGAGCTGCATGCAATTACCAGGGTAATCCTGACATCTATCGATCCAGTATCTTTGTACTTTATCCCCTTGCAAATTCACCCACTTCATGCATTGTGGAGATACGGAGGACCTTCCAGTTTTGTAAAAGAGACCTGGAAGTCGGCCTCCCCATTTCTTACGCTTGGATGGCCTCAAGATACCACCGGGCTGGAAGATGGCTGTATAACAGATGATCAATTCCTGAGTTTATGTGATGATATTTTCGCCGCACGCGAAAAGATTTTGCGTTATCACATGCGCAATTTCCGCGAAGGTGTGCTCGCATCCATTTTCGATGATCTGGACCGGATTCAGCATATGTTCCGCCGTAGTCATCCGGAATTTGTAGATGAATGGTACAAGAAATTAGATGCTTTTGTAGGGCGTACCAGCCAGGAAGTTGCATCCTGGGGTGGGGCGAAAACACATCTCATGGTTTTGTCTGATCATGGCTTTGCCGACTTTCGTTACAAGGTGAATGTAAACCGGAGACTTATCGATTTGGGCCACATGGTTCTTAAAGATAATCAAGATTCCAACAGCCTGTCCGCAGTAGACTGGGAAAAAACCAAAGCCTACGCCGTTGGTTTGAACAGCCTTTACGTTAATCTTGCCAATCGCGAAGGTCAGGGCAGTGTGGCTGTCACTGATATTGAAGAAACCACCAAAATTCTTCAGTCCGATCTGCAATCGTGGACTGGACCTGACGAAAAACCTGTTTTCAATCGCGTCTACCTGCGACACGAAGTATTCAATGGTCAATTACGCAGTTATGGCCCTGACCTGGTACTGGGTTATTCGGCAGGTTATCGTGCTTCATCAGAAACCGGCTTGGGCCGCTGGGCAACCGATACTGTCGTTGAAAACCACGACCATTGGGAAGCTGACCACTGTATTGATGCTCAACTCGTCCCAGGCGTGTTATTTTCCAGCAAAGGATTGGATGACTTCCCCAACCCATCCTTCCGCGATATTCCGGCGATGGTTGTTGGCAAGTATCTGGATCACACCAAAACAGCGTCACCCGTTATGTCCGGTGAAGAAGATCAGCAAACTATGGAAGAAAGACTCAAGGGATTGGGTTATCTATAAACGATGGTCACCACATTGCCATATCAATGGAATAAATCTACGTTGTAAAAATTATGCCATTTAACCTGAAATCGCTTTTTCAAAACCGTCAAAAACCTGTAGTTATTGTCTCTGGATTGCCTCGTTCCGGCACATCGATGATGATGAAAATTCTCGCTGCTGGCGGTTTGGAAATGCTCACTGATGATATCCGTATTGCAGATGACGATAACCCAAAAGGCTATTATGAATATGAATCTGTAAAACGCCTCCCCGCAGGCGATGTCGCTTGGGTTCGTGAAGCCCAAGGCAAGG
>CAIMCT010000413.1 GCA_903839535.1 uncultured Desulfobacteraceae bacterium | reverse complement strand
GCATAGTCTTTTTCTGACGCTATTTCCTTCCGGAGGTATACTGCGAACTGGCATAATCTGCGCTTTTCATAAACTCCCTCTCCCAGCGGGGGAGGGTTGGGGTGGGGGATCAAAAACGTAAAATTATGCCGGTTCGCAGTATATTTTACTTTTTCCTCAATACTTCTTATCAACGAGCATTCGAGCAGTCTTACTAATTGCTCTATAGTGATAACACTTTGTTGCCTGAAAATTTCAAGAGCATAGTTGTCGTCCATATCCCACCTGATAAAGTATGCTCATTAAGGTTATTTTTGTGCATACTTTATCAGATTTTATACACAGTTTAATCCATTTTGCTGTATTTCGCGGTCAAATTCAGCAAAACAACCACCATTGACCTGACTTTTATGAAAATCACAAATCACCTTGTAACCCTAACTGCATTAACAACAATGCTTCGCGTATTTCCAACCGTCGTTTGCGGTCATAGGATATTTTGTTTATGGTTACGCCCCTCTGATCCGATAGTTAAAATTGGCATCAGGGGGGAGGTATTTTATACCATACACGATATACTGCGAACTGGCATAATCTGCGCTTTTCATAAACTCCCTCTCCCAGCGGGGGAGGGTTGGGGTGGGGGGATCAAAAACGTAAAATTATGCCAGTTCGCAGTATATATGATGAATCCAAGAAAATATATTATCGTATGTTGGGTTACCGCCACAACCACCCCAAAAAAATGAACAGTTTTATTCCGTCCCTCCAGCGACATCTTGCCGAGCGTGGGGACAAAATGGAACATAGAACCGGCAAAGGAGTCCTGTCTCATGAGTCAACATCCCCAGCCCAAATACGCCATTCGACCCATAGTGCCGGAAGCTGTCTATACCAACCGGAAAGAGCATCTGAATTATTTGCATCAGACAGCGCTAAACGCCATAGAACGTCGCAGTATGTCAGTGGTGCTGCTAGGGCAGCGGCGCATGGGAAAGACCGAGATATTCAAACGTGGGGTCAACCGATTGTTTTTTGAACAGGAACATCATGCTGACATTCATAGGTCCGTGGTTCCAGTTTATTACAGTTTTAAAGATACGGTATCGGACAAATGGGATTTCAGTATTGATTATGTGGAAAATTTTATCCGATGGTATGTAGCGTTTCGACTCAGGGACTTAACCATACTTTCCACGACAGATGTAACCCAGGAAGGGGTAATTGAATTTTTAAGAAATCACCTGGATCAATTTAAAGAGCTGGAAAGTGCGTTAAATTTTTATGAAGGCTTCTTGAAAAAGAATGTAACCATGCCGGAAGATAAGGCGTTATCACTGCCCAGACGTGTGTCCGACTGGCATGAAGCCACCATCGTGATGTTTCTGGATGAATTCCAGAATACCCGTCTTCCCCAATACAATTTTGATGTGGTGGGTTTGATGCAAGAGGCAGTAGAATCCCCCACATGCCCGCATTTTGTAACCGGTTCGGCGATGAGCATTCTGGCTAAGGAAATTCTGGGAAGAGGATCACTGTTCGGACGGTTTGAAAGCGAACCCATTGAGGAAATGACTCCATATTGGGGAACGCAACTTGCTCTGAAATCGGCAACCTATTACCATGCAGTAACCTCAGATACAATGGCTCCAGTTATCGCCGAAAGATGCGGTTGCAATCCATTTTATATCACCTCGGTTGTCCGTCAATCGGCCAAACTGAACAAACCCCTTACCGACGAAACCGTGTTAAATGAAATACTGGCGGTTGATTTGTCATCCGGCTTTATCTGGAGTGAATTGAATGATCAGGTTAGCAGATGGATAGCCAGAATCAACGAATACAACATCACAAAATGGGTGTTGTAAATGGTGGAAAGATAGAAAAGCGGGATTGAATGACGTAAAGGTTCTGAACAAGAAGGCGGAGCAGGTGAGACTTTTCAGAGGAGACGGACTGAAAACATTGCGCATCTGGTTTTTTTCATACAGTGATTTTACAAAAGAAGCTCAGGAATTCATGCAGGAAAACGCTATGCTGTGGTCGTCTCAAAAAGAGCTAAATGATCTGCTAAATTATGCAGGGCTGCGGCGGTTGCCGGAAATCTAAGAGAAGGCAAAAGGAAACCATAGAACTGGGATAGACCAGGTGGCTACCCACATAAGCTGGGACAGATTGGCTGCCCCATAAGTACTTGAGAGCACCCCTTTCAAGGTGAGAAAAAATTCTTGTTAAATATCAATATATTGCAGTGATGCCACTTTCAGAGACATTAAAATATAATTCATCAAATTCAGCATCTTAGAGTTCACACCTTGAAAGGGCTGGTACTTGAGAGTAAAAGCGTCCAGGCTTATGTGGGTATACCTTGAGCGGTCAATGACTGAGTTTTTATTCACTGCAAAGTCATTCTCGGCAAAATTTGTAACTTCCGGCGAGGACGACATAAAACTGTTTGATGAAATTGCGGTGCAGATTCATAAGATCACAAAAGAGCTTGTAAGGCAAACATGGAAGATCAGAGGCTACGATATCGACTGCTCCTCTGATTGCTCATCTTGCAGCGATAAACCGGTTTGTGATGATATAACTGATGGCATACGTTACCTGTCTCTTGTATTTCTTCGCATCTAACCGTATTTTCTTGACATACAAGACTGAACATTTTAATGTCACACCGTGCAGGGATCGCGTAGTATATCAAAGGAGGTCGCAGGCATTGTCATATCGTAGTCTGCGGCAAAACCATAACGATAGACTTCACGGGATTACCTGTGATAACATCAACCAACAGGAGGTAGAGAAAAAAATGAAGAAAAAGTTGAGCGTATTAGCAATGGCCGCCATGCTGGCGGTAGGGGCGCAGTTCGTGTTCGCGGCTGAGCAGACGGCGAAAAAAACTGGAGAGCCAGGAGCCATCATGGTCGAGACCGTCAAGGGTACGGCAAAAGTTACAGCCATTGATGCAGCCAAGCGGACTGTAACCTTCGAAATGAGCGGCAAATCCAGGACCATCGCCTGTGGTCCCGAGGTCAGGAATTTCGACCAAATCGTGGTTGGAGACCTGCTTAAGGTCACCTTCGTGGAAGCCATGGCGGTTTATCTCCAGAAGGATGGAGCTGCAGCCGGCGGCGATGAGGTCTCCACTGTGACTCTGGCACCCAAAGGCGCCAAGCCGGGTGTACTCGTGACAGATACCATCGTACTAAAATCCAGGATTGACGCTGTGGATGCAAAAAAATGCACTGTGACGATTACCACTCCTGACGGCAAAACCCAAACCATGAAGGTCGCCAAGACTGTCAAAGGGCTAAAAAGTCTGAAGAAGGGCGATGACGTTGTTGTCCGATTTACCGAGGCGCTGGCAATAGTTCTTGAGGCTCCAAAAAAGTGATGTAATTGATGCGCTGTCCCCCCGGCTGTCTGGCTCGCAGAAGCAGACCGCCGGCGGCAGTTTGCTGTCTTTGGTTCCGATTCATTGTCAGGTAGTTGACCCAAAAATACAAATTATATTATAAGCAGATGAAATTTGTGCTATTCGCCGCCCTTTTTTTACTTTTCATGTTGATTAGGAATGGCGCAGCCGCAACCTATAGCGCAACTGAGCGGTGGCTATCATCAGCCACTGCATATTGCTGTGCATGACAGCGGTATCGGTATTCCCAAGGACAAACTGCCGCTTCTGTTTCAGCCCTTCCATCAATTGTCCCCCGGCATTGCACGCCGCTATGGCGGCAGCGGACTGGGTCTGGCGATCGTTCACCGTCTGGTCACACTTATGGACGGCCAGATTGATGTTAGCAGCCATGAGGGCGGGGGAACCTGCTTCGGTCTGACCCTTCCCATGCAGGTCACCACCGCGCCACTGCTGCTACGTCACGATGTGTCTGTAACTAAGCAGATGCGCATTCTGGTGGTGGAGGACAACGCATTCAACCGGCGATTACTTACCGATACCCTGTCGGCCTGGAAACATGTAGTAACCCAAGCGGAAAACGCGCAACAGGCACTGACTTTGAAGCGCCAAAACGACTATGATCTGGTGATTCTGGATATCCGGATGCCGAACATTGATGGAATTGAACTGGCCATTCTGCTTCGCCGGATGGAACAGGACGGTTCAACT